>JASJDR010000035.1 GCA_030065615.1 Xenococcus sp. MO_188.B8
ACAAAATGTCTCACCTATCTAAAAAACTAAGTACTGGAGATCTCGAGGTTGAATTCGAGCAACAAAGTAACGATGAAATTGGGGTACTAGCAGCTTCTTTAAATCGTCTTAAAGTAAGTCTTAAAATGGCAATGGAAATGCTCCAAAAATCCAAAAATAAAGTAGAGTGAGAGATTTAACCTCTTACTTCAAGCGTAGCGAGTTAAAGTAATTTTTGTTGAAACTTTTGAGAAATTTGAGAGTCGGGAATCCGTTCGGCTAATGCTAGCACGAATTCTGAGTTAGATAGATAGGGATTATGAGATAAAGTAGGTAATCTTTACCAAACAGTGGAAGTAAGACTTGAATTACTTTAAACAGCCAATATATAATGCTGTCACGAGAAAGCGATCATTAAAATTGTCAGTCATTTCAGTTGATTAAAAAGTTAACTAATTAGTAAAATGAATCTCAACTAAAAATGGGACAGTTTATTTTAGGGACTAGTTTCGAAAATTTTAAATTTAAATTGGGAGCGATGTGACGTGAGCGATCAAAAAGTAGAAAATCAAACAGAAGAAAACTCAACCGAAGAAAAGACCTCTAAAGCCCGACAACTATTAGGAATGAAGGGCGCAGCGACTGGGGAAACCAATATTTGGAAAATACGTTTGCAATTGATGAAGCCGATTACTTGGATACCTTTAATTTGGGGTGTTATCTGTGGTGCAGCTTCTTCTGGTAATTTTACCTGGTCAGTCGAAAACTTCTTTACTGCAGCAGCCTGTATGTTGTTGTCAGGGCCTTTAATGACAGGTTATACCCAAACTCTAAACGACTTTTACGATCGCGAAATAGATGCGATCAATGAACCCTATCGTCCAATTCCTTGTGGTGCGATTTCCATTCCCCAAGTAGTTACTCAGATCATCGTCTTGCTTGTGGGGAGTTTGGTTTTATCTTATGCCCTAGATTTGGTGGCGGGACATGATTTTCCTGTAATGTTCTGCCTTAGTTTGGGTGGTGCTTTTGTAGCCTATATTTATTCTGCACCACCGCTGAAGCTGAAACAGAATGGTTGGTTAGGTAATTACGCTTTAGGTTCGAGTTATATTGCTTTACCTTGGTGGGCTGGTCATGCTCTTTTTGGGCAACTAAACTGGACTATTGTGATTCTGACTTTGATTTATAGCTTTGCCGGCTTAGGAATTGCCGTAGTCAATGATTTTAAAAGTGTGGAAGGCGATCGCACTTTGGGGTTAAAATCTCTACCTGTTATGTTTGGCATCACTACCGCAGCCTGGATTTGCGTCATCATGATCGATACTTTTCAAATCGGAATTGCTAGCTATTTAGTTTATATTCACGAAAATATCTATGCTATTGTGTTGGGATTATTAATCTTGCCCCAAATTATCTTCCAGAATATCTATTTTCTCCGCGATCCTCTAGAAAACGATGTCAAATATCAAGCTAGTGCCCAACCATTTTTAGTTTTCGGCATGCTTACCGCTGGTTTAGCCTTGGGACATGCAGGAATTTAAAAGGGGTCTAGTGCTGCTGTGCGGCAGTCAAATACTTGCAAATACTTGTTAACTACTAACCCTTAATAAAGAACCTCTTTCTCCCTTAAAAACTTCAATTCTAGTTTGAAAAGCTTCTTTGAATTGAGGCATATGGGTAACAGTAAGAATACAAGCAAAATCAGATGCGATCGCGTTTATGGCAGCAACTAATCGACTGCAACCTTCAGCATCTTGAGTACCAAAACCTTCATCAACTATCAACATTTTTAGGGAAGTTCCCGATCGCTGTGCTAGCAGTTTTGCTAAGGCTAAACGAATCGAAAAATTGATCCGAAAAGCTTCTCCTCCCGAATAGGTTTCGTAGGCACGAGTACCTTGAGCATCAGCGATTAAAATATCTAGAGTATCTATGAGCTTCGTATTTTTCTTGGAAGTATTTTTACTAGCTTTTTGGGTCACAAATTGCACATGAAATTGATTTCCTGTCAGGCGAGCTAAGATCTGATTAGTTTCGGCTTCTAGTTGGGGTAAGATATTTTCAATGGTCAAAGCTTGAATGCCGTTTTTGCCAAAAGCTTGGGCTAATTCTTGATAAATACGATATTTTCTTTTGGTTTCTTGCAGTTCTTGATTTGCTTGTTGATGTTGAATTTTGAAAGAATCGATCTGCGCGATCGATTCTTTAAGTCTGCCACTACGACTGATGAGGTTATCTAATTCTTGACGACCTTGTTGTATTTGCTGTTCTAGTTGTTGAATTTCACTGCGATAATCATTAATTTTTTCTTTTTGTTCGAGATAATTATCTAATTGTTGTTGACTGGTCTTAGTGTCTTGATTTCTGACTTCTAGTAGTTGGGATAATTTTTGTTCTTTGGCTTTTAGTTGGGGATATTTTTCTTGAGCTTTTTGTAATTCTTGATATTGTAAATGATAATTATGGGCTTTTCTGAGAGAGTCTAATAATTGTTGGTGTTGAGCATTGTCGTAGCCTAATTCATCTATTTCTTGGAATACTTGATCTATTTGTTTTTTAAGCGGAGAATCAATATCTAATCTGGAAACTTCCTGTTCAACCGAAGCAATTTTTGCTACCAGCTGTGGTTTTTGTTGACTTAGTCTAGCTTGCCGTTTTTGGGCATCTTCAATTTTTGCTTGTTTAATTTCTGCCCAGCGCCAACGTTCTACTTCTCCTCTGATTAAAGCATGGGTTTGTTCATCATATTTGAGATGAGTTATTTCTCCTTCTAATTGTTGGAGATGGACTTGTAATTCGTAGGCAAAATTTCCATTAACCAAAGATTTTTCTAAGGTTGATCTTTCAGTTTCAATTTTTTCTAATTGTTCGTAAGTATCTTCTGTAGCTTCTAACTGAGCTTCTAAATGTCCTAATTCTTGTCGCAATCTGTCATAGTCTGATAGTTCTTGGGAGATATTTTTATATTCATTGCGGAGTAGTTGTAATTCTTTTTCACAGGTGGCTAATTGTTCCCGAATTGTCCAAATCTGTTCTTGAGCAATTTGCTGCTCTTTTTTAGTTTTATCAACTACATGACTACGATGTTGTTCATCTAAATTTTGTTCACAAAGAGGACAAGTTGCATCGGGAATAACTAACATTTCTAGTTTTTGTTGCAATTCTTGCCATTGTTTTTCGTATCGGCGTTGATTCTCTTGTAATTTCTCTTGAAAATGTCTTCTTTCTGTCCCTTTTTCTTCTAGTCTTTTTTGATAAATCTTTTTCTTATCTAGGTCAATAATCTGGGCATCAGCAGTTAATACGGCCTGACGCATTTGAGGAACTTGGGAAATTTGATTTTCCAACTGATGAACTGATATTTGTAATTGGTCTAATTTGGCACTTAAATTTGCTTTAGTTTTGGCGATCTCTGTTTCGAGATTTTGTTTTTGTTTTAGTAAAGGAGAAATATGTTGTTGTAATTTGTCTAATTCTTTTAATTTGCGACGACTCCGATCCAAGTTCTCTAAAGCAGCACCAACTTCCTCAGCCTTACCCAAAATATTTTTAATTTCTTGTTCTTGTTGTTCAATATTTTCTAAACGAGTTTGGGTTTGCTTAATTTCTAAATTAAGTTCGTTCTTTTGTTGTAATAATTGCTGATCTAAAATTTGTTTTTGTTTTTGCGATCGCTGATAAATTTCAAATTTAGTAGCAAAATCTTTTTCTGCTTGTTGCCAATGTAATAATTGCTGATAATTAGCAACAATCTTCTCTTCTTCTGCTAATAATTTAGCTAACTCTTCTTGTTGGGCTTGAATCGCTAAAATATCTTGTTGCAAGCGATCGCATTCTTGAACCATATTTTGATGTTGGGTTTGCTGCCAAGTCATTTGTTGTTCCCAAGCTTGGCGTTGATGCTCAATAGTTTGTAGTTGCTCTAAGCGATCGCGATTTCGATCTTGAATCTTTTGGGATTCTTTTAAGGTATTTTCTACATCAGCTAGTTCTTTTTTAATAAATTTTTGTTTATCAATTTCTAATTGTAAAGGTGCTAAAGTCTGTTCAATTTGGGTAATTTTACCTTTATGTTCTTTAGCTAAATCTTTGGCTTTAGTTGATAACTCTTCATAGCGATCTAATTTTAATAAATCAGCAAGGATTTGTTTGCGATCGCTTGGTCGGCGTAACATAAATTCATCGGCTCTTCCCTGACGTAAATAAGCCGAATTGATAAAGGTATCATAATCTAATTTGATACAAGAAATAATCTCTTTCTGGGTTGCTTTTAAACCCTTGGCCGTCAGAGAACGAAATCTTCCCGATTTAGTTGCCACCTGAAATTCTAAAGCACCACTTTTACCCCGGGGACGAGAACGAATAATGCGATAAGTTTGGTTATTACAAACAAAATCAAAATCTACCCGAACATTTTTCTCGCCACCATGGATGACATCATCTTCCGTTGCCGCACGAGTTTTTCCCCATACCACCCAAGTAATCGCTTCTAACAAAGAAGACTTCCCCGCGCCATTCGCCCCGCAGATACAAGCAGTATGCAGCCCACGGAAATCAAGGGTGCTTTCGCGATAACTCAGAAAATTTTTTAAAGTCAGTTGTAGCGGAATCATTCAGTTATAAATTAACTAAAGACAAGACAAGATACTTGCGTGTGTTTGCATTGCCTTCCAGTCTAGAATTGCTAATTAAGGAATTTCTGCTTTAGTAACAATTATTTTACAAAAATTCATAAAAAAAGGGTATTCACTTAGTATAAGGGATGAATGAGCAGGATTTAGTATCATTCAGTCACCGTTACACCGCCGTAGACGGTGCCTGTCTTGGGCAGCATTCCCAAGCCAGTCCGTTGGGCGGGTTCCCCGACTTGAAGGAACTGGCGTTTGCGTCTTTCGCCGCCCTAAAGGATACCGCTCCGCACGCCCCGAAGGTAGTCCTTTAGGATAACGCGGGGTCTGCCCGCTGCGGTGACCGGTGTTCCCCGGTCAACTTCACGGTCTCCCTCGCACAAGATACAGTTGAATCAATATCAGGCACTATGCACTCAACTACGCCATAAAAGCTTTGTACCTGACCAGCATGAAAATTGCTAGATAAACTATCAGCTTAATAATTCCTCGTTCTTTAAATCTCCAAACCCTCCTCCTCCTGGAGTTTCAATTACAAAAGTATCTCCAGGTTGCATAGCGACAGTTGCCGTACCATCTAAGTTTTTCGTAGTGCCATTTTTTCTCACAACATAGTTTTTGCCAACTTTACCTGCTGCTCCACCTGCTAAACCAAAGGGGGCGATATTCCTACGACTCGATAAAATTGCGGCAGTCATTTTCTCAAGAAACCGAACTTTTCTCGTAACGCCATTTCCCCCATGATATTTACCATTACCACCACTCTTTTCTCTAAGACTAAAACTTTCTAAAAATACAGGAAAACGTAACTCCAAAACTTCGGGATCGGTAAGACGAGAGTTCGTCATATGAGTATGAACTGCATCGGTGCCGTGAAAATTTTTTCCTGCTCCTGAGCCGCCACAAATTGTTTCATAATATTGATATCTTTCATTACCAAAAGTAAAATTATTCATAGTTCCTTGGGAGGCTGCCATAATACCCAACGCCCCATACAAACAGTCAGTAATATTTTGGGATGTTTCCACATTGCCTGCGACGACTGCCGCTGGATAAATCGGATTTAACATGCAGCCTTCTGGGATAATTACTGTTAAAGGTTTGAGGCAACCAGCATTAAGAGGAATATTCTCTTGGATTAAACTACGAAAGACGTATAAGACTGCTGCTTGAGTTACCGCAGAGGGTGCATTAAAATTATTTTTTAGTTGGTTCGATGTCCCAGTAAAATCTATTATTGCACTACGGTTTTGCCGAGCAATTGTAATCTTAACCTTAATCTGAGCTTCATTATCTAGTTGAACTGTAAAATTGCCATCTTGCAATACGCCAATGACTTTTCTCACAGACTCTTCAGCATTTTCCTGAACAAATTGCATATAGGATTTGACAGTATCTAAACCATAGTGATCGCACATTTTTTGTAATTCCTGTAATCCGCGATTATTAGCTGCGATTTGGGCCTTAAAATCAGCTATATTTTGCTCAACATTACGGGCAGGATATTGATGAATAGTCAATAATTCTTTTAAAATTTCTTCTTGAAAATGATCTTCTTCCACTAACAGCAAATTATCAAATAAAATTCCTTCCTCTTCGATAGAAATACTATTAGGAGGCATCGAACCTGGAGTTGTCCCTCCCAGATCTGCTTGATGCCCCCGAGAAGCCACAAAGAAGACAGGGAGATGATGATCATTAACAAATACAGGAGTTATTACTGTTACATCAGGGAGATGAGTGCCGCCATTGTAGGGATTATTGGATAGATAAACATTTCCCAGTTTAATTTCAGCAGCAGGGACATTATTAATTAAACTTTGAACGCTCTCACTCATCGAGCCCAAGTGAACAGGAATATGAGGTGCATTGGCAACCAAAAAACCATTGCCATCAAAAATAGCGCAGGAAAAATCTAAACGTTCTTTAATATTTACCGATACAGCAGTATTTTGCAGCACAATTCCCATTTGTTCAGCAATAAACTGATAGAGATTGTTAAATATTTCTAGACGTACTGGATCTGGTTTTAATGGCATCTTTCTCAGAAATAATCTTAACAGCAGAATTGTTGGCGCTAAGCGATCGCTATATTTGAGTCTATATTCAACTACAGCAATCTAGATTAATTGTAGTTTCTTTAAAATTTTAAGATCATCTTTACGGATAATCACCCAAACACCGCGTTAGTCTGAAGGGGAAAATTATTGCAGCAAGTTTATCCTTCAATTCATCCCTATGACAAAGAGAACTTTTGGTGTGATCGGTTTAGCAGTAATGGGAGAAAATCTCGCTCTTAACGTAGAGAGTCGCGGATTCCCCGTCGCTGTGTACAATCGTACTGCGGCAAAAACCGAAACCTTCATGGCAAAACGAGCCGTAGGTAAGGACGTAATCCCTGCCTATTCCATAGAAGAATTTGTGAAAACCTTAGAACGTCCCCGTAAAATCCTCGTGATGGTCAAAGCGGGTAAACCAGTAGATGCAGTAATCGAACAACTGAAACCACTCCTAGATCAAGGAGATATGATTATCGATGGTGGCAACTCGCTCTATAACGATACAGAAAGAAGGACTAATGATCTCGAAGCTACAGGACTTGGTTTTGTAGGTATGGGGGTCAGTGGTGGCGAAGAAGGAGCCTTAAATGGCCCTAGCCTAATGCCAGGAGGCACCGAGGCAGCCTATCGTGAATTAGAGCCAATTCTACTAAAAATTGCTGCTCAAGTAGATGATGGAGCCTGTGTTACCTATGTGGGGCCTCGCGGTGCTGGTCATTATGTCAAAATGGTTCACAATGGCATTGAATATGGCGATATGCAGTTAATTGCTGAAGCCTATGACTTGATGAAAAATGGTTTAGGTTTAGATAGTAAGCAACTTCATGAAGTATTCGCCGAATGGAATACTACTGATGAACTGAATTCTTTCCTGATTGAAATTACTGCCGATATCTTTACTAATCGCGATCGCGAAACCGATACTCCTTTGGTAGATCTAATATTAGATGCTGCTGGACAAAAGGGTACTGGTCGATGGACTGTTGTAAGTTCTCTAGAACTGGGGGTTCCCATTCCCACCATTTATGCGGCGGTAAATGCCCGCGTCATGTCTGCTTATAAAGAGCAACGAGTAGCAGCCGCTAAGGATTTAACCGGCCCTACAGCTAAATTTGACGGAGACACTCAAGCTTTTGTTAATAAAGTGCGTGATGCTCTCTATTGCTCTAAAATGTGTTCCTATGCTCAAGGAATGGCTCTTTTAAGTAAGGCTTCTACTGAGTTTAATTACAATTTGGATCTAGCGGAAACGGCTCGCATTTGGAAGGGTGGTTGTATTATTCGAGCAGGTTTCCTCGATAAAATCAAAACTGCCTTCAAGGATAATCCTCGCTTAGCTAATTTGCTGTTAGCACCCGAATTTAAACAAACCATTCTCGATCGCCAGGATGCTTGGCGAGAAGTGTTAGCAACTTCTAATAGTCTAGGCATTCCCGTTCCTGCTTTTAGTGCTTCACTAGACTATTTTGATAGCTATAGACGCGATCGCTTACCCCAAAATCTCACTCAAGCCCAAAGAGACTATTTTGGTGCCCATACCTATGAACGGATCGATAAGCCGAGAGGCGAATTTTTCCACACAGAATGGGCTAAGTAATTGATATTTGATCATTGATAAGAGCGATCGCTTTCAATAGGCGATCGCTTTATTTGTGCCTAAGTTTAAAACCCGAATTTAAACCCGTAATAAAGATTTGCTTAACTGAGAAGAGAAACAATCCTAGCTCTAGTAGGATCTTACTCACTTAAGCGAGACTTAAATATTCACCACGAGTTAGACGAATTTGTGCCAAGGTAAATATGGTCGGAACGATCCGACTGTAATTAGTAGAGATCGTTTTCCAGCCTAAATCCGCCACAAACCAACCCCACATCATTGGACCTATCAGACCAAATACCGTTCTGACTGCACCATAACGGGCTGCTGTGATTGCCATACCTCTTTTTGCTCCTTGCATCACCAATTTACTTTGTAAGGTTAAGGCTGTTGCCGTACCACCTTTGATTAACGCGGTTTTAGCTGCTTGGTATTTAGCAAAATGTAAGGCAAATTGTTGGGCAATATGTTTGAGTAACCAAGGTTTGACAATGGAACTGATAACAACAATACTGCTCCCCTGGAGTAAAACTTTCATCGGATCTTGTCGCAGATTAACTGGTAAAGGTTCAGGAGGATGAGATTGGGTAAGAGCGCGCTTAATTTTAGCACCAAGGGAAGTTTTTTCTGTCTTAGGTAGTTTATTCCAAGCTTTTCCTACTAAACTCAGGAAGATTTCCGCTTCGATATCGGTGGTTGTCATTTGTTGAGAGTAGGGAATTTTGAGATACAGACAAACTTGCGTCAAAATTTTTCTGTATGATAACTGCTGACTATCTCCTCGCAAGACTGTCATGCCATCGGCAGCTAAATAACGAAAGCGTTGATCTAATGAATCAATCCAATTATGCCAATTCTGACTTTGAATTTCTAGAGGTTGGGGAGTTTGCCAATAATCTAAAGGATTAAACCGGCGCTCAAACAGAATTTGAGTTATTTGCTGTAATTCTTCTGGGCTAGCTAATTGTAAGGCAGTTTTTAGTTCGTCCAAGTTTCTTTACCTCCGCCGAATTCTAATATTTTAAAAAATTTGTTTTAATTATCTTGATCTAAGGTGTAATCATATTGCCAAAGAACAGTCCTATAAATAAAGCCAGAAATAAACTAATCGTTGATAACTTATGATCTTTAAATTGAAAAGATATGGTTTGCAATAATATATAACCTAAATTTAAAGCTAGGGCAATAGTAACTGAGACAGCCATGGCAACTGCTTCTCCCCATCCCAAGATACTTCCCGCACTGATAACTAGTATTATCGGAACTGCGATCGCAAAAGCAATAGCTTCTTTGGCTCCTGATCGATCGGCATTAAAAGAAACTATTGCGGCTGCTTGAGTTAGATAGATGATGATTATACCGAGCGCCACAATAGCAAGATGGAAGAGATCTTTATCTATCAGGGGATAGCCTATATTAATTCCCATCGCGATGGCTGTTCCCAAGATTCCCAGCCCCACAGTTCCCAGATTAAAGGGACTTATAGGGATCTTAGATAGGAAAGTGGTGAGTTGATTGAGCCTGGATGTAGAATTAAGCTCGGATGTAGATGTAAGGGTTGCTGGCGCAATGGATTCGGAAACAACTGCTGAATCATAATCATGGTTAAGTTCTAAATTTTCCCAATCCCAAGTTAATCCTTTTAAGTTTTTCAAGGCGGTTGCCGCATCAGGAAAACGTTTATTTACTTGGGGATGCACCATTTTATCTAACCAATCGATAAATCCGCGATCTAAGTGTTTTAAAACTGGTTTAAATTTTATTTGATAAGGATTGTCTGCTGTAGTCAAGTTTAATATTTCCGAAGACTTTTTATTAGTTAATAAACAAATAATTGTCACTCCTAAACTATAGAGATCGGAGGCTTTGGTCGGTGCGATCGCTTGTTCGGGAGCCATAAAGCCTGGTGTTCCCTGAATTATGCTACTAGCAGCATTTTCTTGATTGGTAATTTTCGCTAAACCAAAATCAATTAAGTAAGGTTTAAGCTCACGATCTACTAAAATATTTTCTGGTTTGAGATCGCGATGCAAGATAAAGTCTTCCCGCTCTTGTAAATATACTAAAATTTCTAAAATTCTAATCGTAATTACCTTGATGGTTTCTGGAGTAATATTTTTTAATTCTGCCAAAGAAATCGCATCAATATATTCTTGAATTAAACAAAAACCATTATCTGTTTCTAAACTATCGAGGTAATTTGGTATCCCTTCATGATTAAGATTTTGTAAGAGATTAATCTCTCTTTGATAAGCCTGATATCCAGACCAAGTAGAATCAGCAGTAGCAAAACAAAATTGTTTAATCACCACCCAGCGATTATTTTCTAGTTCTTTCCCTTTCCAAGTAATCCGTCCCCCTTCACGATTACAACCCAATTCTGCAATGATTTCATAACCATAGGGAGTAAGATCGGGAACAATTTGCATCTTTTTGTTTGACTTGTATATGGTAATCCTATTCTAGTGAATTAAGGATATTGATATAATAATCCAGTAACTCTTATAAAAAATGAATGTCCGTAGAAATTCAAACTGAACTAGAACAGGCTGTTGATGGTCGCCGTAATTTTGCCATTATCTCCCACCCCGACGCAGGAAAAACTACCCTGACAGAAAAATTGTTACTCTATGGAGGCGCAATTCATGAAGCAGGTTCGGTAAAAGCCAGACGAGCACAGCGTAAAGCTACTTCAGACTGGATGGAAATGGAACAACAACGGGGTATTTCCATTACCTCTACAGTGTTGCAATTTCGCTATGATGATTTCCAGATTAATCTCCTCGATACCCCTGGACACCAAGACTTTAGTGAAGATACCTATCGCACCTTAGCAGCAGCCGATAATGCTGTTATGTTGATTGACGCGGCTAAAGGTTTAGAGCCCCAAACCCGCAAATTATTTGAAGTTTGCCAACTGCGAGCGCTACCAATCTTTACCTTTGTTAATAAACTAGATCGTCCTGGAAGAGAAGCCTTAGAGTTGCTAGACGAAATTGAGCAAGAACTAGGTATGGCAACCTATGCGGTTAATTGGCCGATCGGTATGGGCGATCGCTTTAAAGGGGTCTATGACCGCATTGCTAAGAAAATTCACTTATTTGAACGTCGCTCTCACGGTAGTAAAGCCGCTCAAGAGACGGTTATTGAACTAGGTGATCCCAGAATAGAAGAATTATTAGAACCAGAGCTTTATTACCAACTCAAAGAAGAATTAGAAATACTCGATGAAATTGCTGCTGATTTTGATCTCGAACAAATCCACGCAGGCAAAATGACTCCCGTATTTTTTGGTAGTGCCATGACTAATTTTGGAGTGGAATTATTTCTCAAATCTTTCCTGGAATATGCCCTCAAACCAGAAGGTCGCAATTCATCTCAGGGCTCAATTGAACCTACCTATCCCGAATTTACCGGGTTTGTCTTTAAGCTCCAAGCTAACATGGACCCCAAACATCGCGATCGAGTAGCCTTTGTGCGAGTATGTACCGGTAAATTTGAAAAAGATATGACGGTTAAACATGCCCGCACAGGCAAAACTGTCCGTCTGTCTCGTCCCCAAAAATTATTTGCCCAAGGAAGAGAATCCCTAGATATTGCCTATCCGGGAGATGTGATCGGTTTAAATAATCCTGGAGTATTCGCGATCGGCGATACTATTTACAATGGGAAAAAACTTGAATATGAAGGAATTCCTTGTTTTTCTCCCGAAATATTTGCCTATCTGAAAAATCCGAACCCTTCTAAGTTTAAACAATTCCAAAAAGGAATTACCGAATTACGGGAAGAAGGCGCAATTCAAATTATGTATTCGGCTGACGAATTCAAGCGCGAGCCTATCTTAGCCGCTGTCGGACAACTTCAGTTTGAAGTCGTCCAGTTTCGCCTCAGAAATGAATATGGTGTGGAAACTACCCTAGAACCTCTATCTTACAGTCTGGCTCGTTGGGTCGGTGGCGGTTGGGAAGCTTTAGAAAAAGCTGGAAAAATCTTTAACACCATGACAGTCAAAGATAATTGGGGAAGACCTGTTTTATTAATTAGAAACGAATGGAATTTAGGTCAAATTATGGCTGATAATCCCAATTTAAATCTTAAGTCTACTGCCCCCGTAGGCGCAGGGATCGAACCTGATTAAAATCCCTCCGTGAATTAGCTATAAGCTTTTTTATCTTGCTTACCTTGAGGAATTAGACAAAACTGCGTTTAGTTCTTGATCTAAGCAAGTTGATAAACTTGAAATAGTATTTTACCGAACATTAGGTAAAAAAGGCAAAAATTTAGCGATCGCAATCATTTATATTACAGGAACAATTTAGCTGCTATGACAGATCTGATGAATCGGATTTGAGAGGACTCATAGAGAATTAAATCTCGGTATTTTCAAGGCAATTTTGGGCAATATAGGTCATCAAACTTGAAAGCTAGATTGCTGACTCGATACCTATGGCTTTAACTACTACTAATCTCACTGATTGGGTTAATAATTTAAATCAAAATCCTGAGGACTTAGTTAATATTCTGGTGGGAACTGGAGTTGAGATAATAACTGATAGTATTCAAATCTCTCAATTATCACTTGGTGATAGTACCGATACACAAACAACCGCAGAAGATACTTCCGATTCACCAACAACCGAAGAAAATATTCCCGTAACTACCGCAGTAATAGAAAACGGCACAGACACCTTAACTTATCCTTTAACTTTAACAGTTACTGTTGATGGTGCTAACGGAAAAGCTACTGTTAACAATGATGGCACCATTACCTATACTCCTGATCCAGACTTCTTCGGTTTGGATACTTATACCTACGAGATTAATGATGCAAATAACGATATCACTTCGGAAACAGTGAACGTGAAGGTGAATCCAGTTACGGCGGTTGATGATATTGCTGGTACCAATGAAGATACTTCTGTAACTACTGCAGTATTAAATAACGACACAGACCTCGATAAAGAACTAACAGTTACTACTAATGGTACTAACGGAACCGCTACTGTTAACGATGATGGCAAAACCATTAACTATACTCCTAACCTAAACTTCTTCGGTACTGATACTTTTACCTACACCATCGATTATGGAAATGACGCAACCAGTTCGAATACAGTGTCAGTGTCCGTGGATGCTGAAGACATTATCGATGATACTTATACCTACACTATCGATTATGTAAATGGCGCAACCAGTTCGAATACAGTGCCCGTGACTACTCCCGTAACTATCGAAGGAATAGATATATTTACAGTTACCACTGAACCTACTAACGGAACCGCTACTGTTAACGTTGATGGCACTATTACCTATACTCCTAAGAAAGACTTCTACGGTAATGATACTTATACCTACACCATCGATTATGGAAATGGCTTAACCAGCTCGGCATCAGTGTTCGTGACGGTTAATCCGGTTAATGATCCACCAGAAGCAGGTGGGGATCTTGCTATTACCGATGAAGATACTCCCGTAATTACCCCAGTATTAGATAACGACACAGATCGCGATCACGCTGATGTCCCTGATACTATCGAGCTCGATCCTAATGCTGCCCATAGAGCCATCGGTTATTTTGAAGGCGGTCTTTTGGATGATATGGTAGGTATTGGAATAGATTCGGGAATTATTCTTAGTACTGGAGAAATTAGCGATGCTTCTGGTCCTAACGTTGAAGACAATACAGGTCAAGCCTTATTCACACCAGGGGATAGTGACTTAAATATGATTCTCGATCCTGAAAGTTCTGATCGAGATGAGCTAGCTGACGGTGATACTAACGATGCGATTTTTCTAGAGTTTGATTTTGTACCCGAAAATGAAGAGTTTACCTTTGAATATGTTTTTGCATCAGACGAGTACAACGAATTTGCCAATAGTGGTTTCAATGATATTTTTGCTTTTTTGTTAGATGGAGAAAATATTGCCTTAATTCCTAGCACTACCGAACCTGTATCGATTAATAATATCAATGCGCAAGAAAACACTAAATTTTTCCGCAATAACGATCCTAGTGATGTTGCGGAGGAAAACTTACTCGATATTGAGTTTGATGGTTTAACTACTGTTTTAGAGGCTAGAGGATTCGTAACTCCAGGGAAGACTCATCATCTTAAGTTAGTGATTGCCGATGTCAGTGATTCAATTTATGATTCTGCAGTATTTCTCAAAGCAGGAAGTTTATCTACTCCTCCAACTGTAAATGATGCTACTTTAACTGTTAATGATAGAGAAATAGTTACGATTAATTCTAATTCAGAGATTTCTGATGCCAAAGCCCTTCTTAAATTTACCTTATCCGGTACAGATACTAATTCGATTAACGAAGTGGGAGTATTTGAAGTTGATGACGATCATGGGTCTATTGATGGAGTTTTGCCGGGTTCGGCAAATTACACACAATTATTTTTAGAAAGGTTAGGTAGGAGCAGTACATCTCAATCTATTTTTACTGGACTAGCCGGATCTATAATGGATGGGCAAAATCTCAGTCGCGCATTTAAACGTACAGTGGGCAGCAAGCTAGGATTCTATCTGATTACTGACGGCACTTCCGACACAATGTTACATGATTTTCCATCATATCTGCATAATCACGAACCAAATATTTTATTTAGTTTTCCTGAGGCCAATCCTGGTTTCCAAGATCCTTTAAAAATTACTGGAAATGATAATGGCCTAACTTTATCTTGGGAAGATGATTCGAGAGATAATGATTATAATGACCTGGTTTTAACTGTAGAGACTGTCGATCCGAGTACAATTCCTAATACTAATACTGCTCTTAGTTCAAGAAGACAAGGGGATATTCAAAAAGAAATTATCGATCTTTCTTTTCTTGAAGATGGAGAAACAATTAATGCTAATATTCATGTCTGGAGTGAGACTGTATTCGATAATCGGGTAGGTTTGTATCCTTTAGAAGATGCTCAAGGAACAGTAGCTATTCGCAATTCAGAAGGAGAAGTAGTAGAAGAGTTTACTCCAGACCAAAGTGGATATTTGGAAGCAGCAATTAGTCAAAGAGTATTTGAATTCGATAGAAACGGTGAAGGTTATATCAAATTAGAAGAAGACGGTTCAGAAGAAGACAGTTATGTTCCTTACATAGGCGGTAATATCGAATTAGAACAAGGCTATTATGCTCCTTACATAATTGTGAACGGGACAGCAGAACAATGGCTAGATTCTAATACCAATAATTTACATGCCCTAGATACCTTTGCTTATGTTCCTTTTATCGATGATGGTACCACAGGTCAAACTAATTATGATCGCGTTACCTTATTAGGTGATAATGTTTTTGGTTTTGAAGATCAGCTAATTGCATTAAGTGATTATGATTATAACGATATGATTCTCAAGGTAGATTTTTAGAATACTGATAATTATTCTTCAAGTACTTAGGCAAAATTAATTCTGCATTAAGTAGCTGGGCAAAATAACTTACCTAGGATTGATAGGTTTTAGCGATCGCTGTTGGCATCTCAAAACTAATAAGCGATCGCACTCTTGCTCCTAAAACTCCCTCAAAAAGCGCTCGCTCTTCTCATTTCGCAACCGAATCATTCCCTAATGGCGATCGCTCTTTAAGTCTCAACTGCAACTAATAAGCGCTCGCCATCTTGACTCGAAAACCCCAGCCAAAAGAGATCGCACTCCTATATTCCCAGCAGAATCATTCCCCAGTGGGGATCGCCCTTGACTTCTCAAAACTAGTAAGCGATCGCACTATTGACCGGAAAACCCCCTCAAAAAGGGATCTTTCTTCTCATTCCGCAACCGAATCATGCAACAGAGGAGATCGCACTATGATCGCTTGAATGTTTACAATCGAATGCCCAACTGCACGCGGCGGTCTTTCTTGCTGAAGCTATCGCCCCTTGGGTTACTAGCAATTCCCACCAATCGACATACCGGCATTGCTGCAAGTCGTGGATGCGCTGTCACTACAGGTTCCAAAAAAGTTCTTGTTTTCACAATTCACGCATTCGCAAGCACCAGTGCTCTTGTCCGTGCAGGCCCAGGACCCCGGTGGACACGACGGAGAAACGCCATTGGAGAGGGGAGTAGTATTAACATACCGCATAACGGGTTGAGCTTGGATTGGAAGTTTCATCATTGATTCTCCTTGTTTAACTATTGAATGTTTACTACCAACGACGCATTGCTAGGCATCTAGCCCTAGAAAATCCAGCAAATAAATAACACTAATTCTCATGGGCAACTGGATATATAAAACTAATTTTTAATTTTTGGTAATCTCTTAACTTTTAGTTCACAGTTCGGCTCGTGTGAGCAAGACAAAGCCAGACATCTGACATAAAATTTTCCAATTCTCCTGCGAAAGTTGAGCCAGAAACTCTTGGGGCAAAGCTCCACGCTCCAAGCGCTGCGCTTCTTCAAAGAAAGAATGAAATTCGATGGTTTTCCAACCGTATTGCCGGAAAAACTCGGTTCCCTCTTCGGGAGCAAATTGCATCTTTACTTCACCAGCAGTAAGTGTTTCACCTAAGTTTTTCTGTATCTGTTGTAATCCGTTTGGTGAACTGAGATCGGTCAGCCACCAACAAAACTCTGGCTGTGCGTGCAGATCCATCGCCAGGGCGGCTACTTGTTCGGGAGTCATATAGATCAGAAGCCCTTCAGTAACGACTAAACCTCGTTTTGCCACTGTACCGATGCGCTGGAAGAGCATCTCCCTAGCAATCGCATCAGTCACATCAAACGGAACTGATTCGAGTGCACACACTGGCTTCACACTGGCGAGTTTGTCTGCTTTGTAGGCTAGAACGATTGGCAGATCGCTTTCAAACCAATGCAGTGAAGTGGGTAGAGGTAGTCGATAGGGTCTTGTATCTAGCCCAGACCCTAAGTTAAGGACTGCATCGATCCCTTCTTTCTCAACAGCCCTCAGGATTAGCTCATCAATTACACAGGTGCGTACTGCACAACCTGTCGCCACCGAATTTCCCTCTGGCATTACTTGTGCAAGCTGCTCACCGCGCGCTCCAGCTAAAACTCGGGCATAAGGATCTTGGAAATGAGCATCTACGCGATCGCTTTCCATTGCCCGATAGTGTGCTGTCAAGAAGGCGGTATCTGAGATATATTCAACTGGTAAGGAAGTATTACTCATTCTGGTGCCCTACAATAGTATTCCCTAAAGGCAACTTCAGTGCTGTCCTAAATATTGCTCAAGGATGGATTCAAATAGCTATGAAAATTCCTTGACTGTGTTAGACTTCATCAGTGGTCTATAGTAGGCGACCACTGATGAAGTCAAAAAAGCACTATTACCAAATCATTATTTATGCTCAGATTCATTAGCCATCTGGACCAGGTAACTACTGATGGATGATTGTGGTTAAAGTTCCAAGCAAAACAATTTAAGAGTCTTTGCCTAAATTAATGAACCTAATATAGGTCCTGCAACTGACCCGACAGTCTTAAGAACGTCCATAACGCCACTAGCTTCAACACCATTCTCACTTGAGATAGTAGCACCAGTGATATTCCGTTGGACAGGTGGCGCTTGGATTGGAAGTTTAGATGATTTCATTATTTTTGTCACTTTTTGGTTATTGTTTGATTGTTCGCTTAACACCTACCACTGATTGTTAGTAGGATGCTATGCTAAGTCCGAGTTTTAAACTTCAACAGCGATCTTCACCACTGTGTCACACCTAACCACCTAGCAACTGAGTAGCAACTGGAAGGGCAGCTTTTCCTACTTGTTTGAGTATATCCAAGAATCCAGAGGCTTCAACACCATTCTCGCCTGAGATGGGAGCACCAGTGATATTACGTGTAACAGGTGCAGCTTGGATGGGGAGTTTAGATCGTTTCATGATTTTGCTCCTAATTTTGTGATTTTGTTGTTTTTTTTATTCACTGAATACTTACCACTGATTGCGCGGTATATGTCCAGCTTGGATTGGAAGTGTCATAGTCTTTTCTCCTTTTTTGAGTCATCGCTTTACAGAAACTAAGGCAGTGATTGGTTCTAAAACCTTGTTATTCAAGCTAGTCAATCTTCTGCTTTGTTATCAGGCACATCATGCTAGGATTTTGTCTGGGAAAGGGCATAGATTGGATGGGAAATTTCACAATATTGCCTCTTTCTTTTTTGCCATCTTCTTTGCTGATGCGGCTCACTTTAGTTTTTACAAGTCAATAAGTCGGCAAGCATTTGACGGTGTATATCGATAATTTAACTGCATACACTGTCTGAGTTTAAGCCCATATTCTTCCTATTTGATACTCCGGATAAATTTCTGCAGCAGCCTTGAGCAATTCCTGACGATGTACAAAGTAAAAACTATACGTGGATAGAAATTTAGAAAGTTCTTCTGAATCTGAGATCTGTGAAGCCAGTACTTGTTTAACCATCTTCTCCACAGCCTCGGCAAAAGAGTACTTATTCCTCTGGTCAGTTAATACTTTCGGAAAATTAGTGAACTCTTGAAGTTTCGGAAACTTAATGATATCTTGAACAACCTCGTCTATCTTGTTGATAGCTGACTGATAATCTTGTTTCAAAGGGGCTTTATTATCCTTATTAGAAGCTTTCTTATAAGTTTCCAACCAGGATAGTAGTACTTGTGTTACTTGTTCTTGTGTTACTTGTTCTGGTTGCACTTGTTTTAACTGTTCCTTATTCCGCTGTGAAGCTGTCGGTGAAGTCTTCGAGGATTCTAGTTGAGAAACTCCTCCTGCTTCAGAAGCCAAAGTTGCTTTTTGACTTTTAGCAGTTTGACTTTCAGCAGCCCCAGAGCTTTTTGTTTTTAACTGTTCCTCATTCCGCTGTGGAGCTGTCGGTGAAGTCTTCGAGGATTCTAGTTGAGAATCTTTTCCTGCTTTAGAAGCCGAAGTTGCTTTTTGACTTTTAGTAGTTTTACTTTCAGCAGCCCCAGAGCTTTTTGTTTTTAACTGTTCCTTATTCCGCTGTGGAGCTGCCTGTGAAGTCTTCGAGGATTCTAGTTGAGAAACTCCTCCTGCTTCAGAAGCCAAAGTTGCTTTTTGACTTTTAGTAGTTTTACTTTCAGCAGCCCCAGAGCTTTCTATTCCCGATGTTTCTAATTCCTCCTTTGATTTATCCGATGACTGGAGTTTCCACCATTGATTCTTAGTATCATCCATAATAGTTTCTCCTTTCTTCGGCAATGACCTAGCCAAAATCATTTGACTGGTAATTTATGCTAAAGCTTATTAACACAGTCGAGCAATGTTCAACTCTATAACATTCCACAGGCAGCTAGGCACATAGCCATTGAGCTTCCCGATAGTATGTGACATCCACAGTAATCAACTGGAGTCAAGAATCTCATCGGAGCGTTATAGTTAGCACCAAGGTATAAAGTACTCCTAACTTGATTCAGACAGTCATCACTTGTATGACGAATATCGACAACTGTACGAGGCTGTTCACTATCTTTGATTCGACCGATTACCGTTCTGAAAACAGGTTTAGCGTGATTTGGGAGTTTCATCGTAAGTTTTCCTCTAGGTTTTTATGTCAGTGTCACGAAGTTTTCGCCACCTCTAAAAAGGAGATATTTGGAATACTTATGATGTAAGGGGTTCCAGAAAGTGTCTGCTCTGGGTGCCAAAAACCTTTAATGACATTACTGTTTTTATAGCTTTGCGCCCAAGATGACCCAAAGATAAAGTGAAGTCAAATGGTTTATTGATTATACCAATTCACTAAATAAACACTATAGATTAGACAAGTATAGCTTTTGATTTATCTGGGTGAGGTCAGCAGATTCAAAAGACTAAGCGCGCTAGCTTCAACGCCCTGCTCGTTAGACAGAGCAGCAGAGGTAGAAGGACGCTGGATAGGTGCAACTTGTTTGGGAAGTTTGGATTGATTTGACGATTTCATAAAGGTTTCTCCTTAATTAAACCGCGTCCAGATAGAGAACTGGAGTTTTAAGAGAAAGGAGTCAGGAGTCAGAAGCTCGGAGTTAGGCATTTCTGGTTCAAAATATTGACCTTTTTGAAAACTACGGGTTTCCAAGTAGACGCGGTTTAAAAAATTAATTGATTAACAGACCTCGAAAGCATTAATGCGATAATATCTAGACCGCCTATGATTCATCCCACATCCTGACTGAACCCAATGTGACCGGCATTATATCGCTCACATCAATGGTGTAGCGCATGACTCTTTTGGCACGATCAGTATTTTCTGGGTCAAAAAATTTGATCTTAACATCCCAGCAATCGGAATCTTTCCGACAGAAGGGGCTTCGTTCTACGTTAAACGAATCAAGTTGCATAGTGACAGCTTGACTCTCAGAGGTTACCCAGGTGCGGCTTTGATTACTCAATACTTTAACTAAGGCATCTGCAGCTTGGAAAATGTTGGTCGCTGCGAAATTTTGTGCCCGTTCCTGAGAGGTTTGCCCCAGATTGCGTAGATCGTAGTAGATTCGCATCAAGAAATTCTCTAGAGAATATTTGACTTCAGCTTCTTGCTGCGTTGTGATAGGAGTTGCTCCTTCAGTAACCTGCTCGTGTATACTTCGCATTACGTCTGTAATTATTTGTTGAACTTTCCAAGCGTACATACCGCGAGTATTTAACGGTTCAATCACAGGAACAACTTGACCGGAAAATAGGGTAACAGTTCTACCTGTCAAGACTCCTGGTATTGCCACTCTCTCAACATAATCTTCATTTTCTTTGTCTAGTACCTGCCCCTGCAGAAAGTCTGCTAGACACTTATAAACTGCTAAAGCAAAGGGGGACTGAGGCTCAATGGCATAAATGGGTGTGAGTTCTAGATTTAACGTCCAAATCAGTGATGCAGCCTCTGGAATATCTTCATAGGTAGGAGTTTGGGGGTTTCCCTCTGAATCAAACGCTGTGCGGAGATAGTTTACCATCTGCTTCGCATCGTAGGGATTAGCGGGAACGAGAAAAAAATCTCGGTCCTCGGGAGGGTTCTCAGGGAATGGCTGATAGTTATCCGACCGCACGAAAGGCATAAGCTGCTTAAAGCTATCTCGACGTGCCTCTGTTCCGAAATCGTAACCTATGATTCCAATTGCATAAACCAGAGACATTGGTGCATTACTAGGGGTGACAGACGATGCAACTGTTCCACCTTCACAACCACAGTCCCCTGACGGGACTACGTTACCACTATTGTCAGAAGAAGCATCTACGGTTGCTACATTATTAGATGTGACACGCATGGGATTTCCTGAATTCTGAATGGTTATTGGGGTAGATTCTGAGTTGATTGCTTCCGCTGCCTGGATGCCAATTTCTGAGGACTGGAGGGCGGATTCTTGTGAACTGGGATCGATAGCCTCACTCGGTTGAATGACAACTTCTTCTGAGTTCTGGTCAGACACTTCTGCTAATTCTCCTTTTGTAATTAGGGTGTAAGCTCCAGAAATGTTAAGACTTCCTGCTAAAAAGCGACGGCAATCTTCACCCATTTCTGGGTTGCAAGGCAGAGCACTCTTGAGGATCGCCTCACGGACAGCATGAGGGTCGGGCTTTTCTCCCTGTAAGAGCTGGATGCTGAGTAGCAGGGCAACAATGCCAGAGACAAGTGGAGTTGCAAAGCTGGTGCCGCTTCTTAGGGAAGTTCCGCCGCCTGGCTCCGCACCCAAGATATTTTCGCCGGGAGCAAGGATTCCTTGGGTTTGGTAGGTCTGGCCCCAGTTACTATAATCTATGGGTAATCCCTGGGCATTCATCGCGCCTACAGCTAGCACTGAGGGCAGAGCAGCCGGAACGTGTAGACATTCGCACCCATTGTTTCCCGCAGCAGCAACGATTAGAACCCCTTCGTCATTACAGAAACGGACTGCATTGACCAGTATTGGATCGGCTTCGCCAGATTGACTCAATTCACCACCACTAACGTTAATGATATGGGCTCCCGCTTCAACAGCCTGGTTAATCGCTCGGGCGAGATCCATCTGGGAAAGTTTGCGCTTTCTGTTATCTGAGAACACTGGAACGAGCAGTCCGCGACAGCCCGGTGCAATTCCAGTGACAGGGCTGCCATGTTGACCGAATATTGTACTAGTAATGTGTGTCCCGTGACCAGACATTAACCCAGAGCCAGCAACCTCTGAGACAAGGGTTGGTAGACTGGTGAGGTTAGCACCCTCGAAGCAAGGGTGAGACTGGTCAACTGGCCCGTCAAGAACTGCGACGCACACACGGGGATCGCCAATAGTTTCAGCCCAAAGGGATTTGAGTCTGGGCAATCCAGCAATATCGGTGACACCCTTAGTATTCACAGTTGCCAGATCTGGAACATCAAGTTCCATACAAACAAACCTCCCTTGCTGCCTTTGTTCCTTAATCTTGCATTATCAACCAGGACTAATCAATGAAAGTTTGGTAACTTAAGCAGGAACTTAAACATCTATCACCATCAATTGACTAAAGCCTTCACAGCACAAAGGGTTTAGTCGCTAAAAATTAAAGCAAATGGCGGTACAATTTAGTTTAAAATTGTAAAAAATTCTTTAAAATACATAATAAATGAAATTTCACTAATAATTCATGCAAAAAGTAATACTTTGTATGCAAATGACTAAGCCTCTAAAGCACAAGATGTTTAGTTGTTAAAAATTAAAGCAAATGGCATTACAAGTTAGTTTAGAATTATAAAAACTTTTTTAAAGTTCAAAGTAAATAAAATTTCATTAACAATTAATACAAAAAATAACACTTTGCATAAAAAAGAAGACTTTATTTTGAGTAATATCTAGAAGTTAATAGATAATATTTGCATGAGTAACAGACAAAAGCAAAGAAGAACACCACTCGTACCAAGTAAAGTTTCTCAAGAGCGCAGAAGGGGTGTAATCCTTACCCCGCAAGCATTAGAGAAACTGCAGAAAGCTAAATCAGAATCGGAAGTTAGGGAAAACAATGGTATCACTTATACCCTGGAAGCTTTAAGTGCTCGCACTGGCTTAGATTCACATACGCTGATTAAGGTATTTAATTGCGAAATAGGGGTAGATCGGCGAACCTTGAGTCGCTGCTTCCAGGCTTTTAATCTATCGCTGAAATCTAGTGATTATGATTATTATCACCCAGCTAATAAAAAATTTGAGGAGCAAGAGGAAGCGTCGGAACAGAACAACCAGGAAACAAGCCAAAATCGGCAAGATTGGGATAGGGCACCTGATACCTCTATTTTTTTCGGACGCGCAGCAGAACTAGCAACCCTGAAGCAATGGATTCAGTCGGATCGCTGCCGACTAATAATGCTATTGGGCATGGGCGGGATAGGCAAAACTTGGCTAGGGACGAAGCTGGCAAAGCTGATTAAGGATGAGTTTGACTGCGTAATTTGGCGATCGCTAGGCAATGCTACACTCATCAAAGATATCCTAGCAGAGCTGATCAAATTCTTGTCCCAGGAGCAGGCAACTGATTTACCAGAAACTATAGACAGAAGAATTTCGCTACTGATTAGTTATTTACAAGCTTCTCGCTGTCTGCTGGTATTGGATAATTTCGATACGATTCTCCAAGTTTGCACTCGACAGCAAGGGTCGTGCAATTGTGTTGCGGGAAAATATCGCCCAGACTATGAGGGTTATGGTCAACTTCTGAGAGTAGTGGGGCAAACACCCCATCAAAGCTGCTTGCTGCTGACTTCTCGGGAAAAGCCCCAAGCAATTGGGCGACTTGAAGGAGAAAGATTACCCGTTCGTTTCCTGAAGCTGAAAGGTTTGCAGGTAGAAGAAGCACAGAAAATTTTTGAGCAAAAGGGTATTTTCAGGGGAACACAAACTGACTATACCAGTCTAATTGAGTACTATGCAGGCAATCCTCTGGTCTTAAAGATCGTCTCTACGACAATTAAAAACTTATTTGATGGCAATATTGCTGAATTTTTAAACCAGAAAACAGCTGTTTTCGGCGATATTTGCGCCCTTTTAGATCAACAGATAGGATACTTGTCACTTGAGGAACAAGAGTTAATGACCTGTCTGGCGGCGCAAGCAAAACCAGTTTCAGTTGCCGAGTTGCGATCGCAGATTAAATCTCAGATATCAGCTAAAACTATGCTAGAGATTCTAGAATCGCTGTCAGCGCGATCTCTTTTATCACAAAGTAATGGAAGTTTCTCTCTTGATCCTATGCTGAGGGATTATGTTAAAATATTTGTTGATTCAGATCTTTAACAACAGCACCTTTTACCTCTTCATCTAAAATACTGGCTAAATTAGCTCTAGCTTAATAATAGCTGGTTTCTTTGCTTAACGCGATCGCTTTTAAACAAATGTACAAATTTATAGTACATTGTCAAAACTTCACTATTAAAATTTAATTCAATAAGCGTTATATTACAGTTAGAGTTATTGGCATTATCAAGATGAAATCAGAACAATTATTTGCCGTTTCGATTCCTTTTGAAGAAATCAAAAAATTTTGTCAGCGTTGGAAGATAAAAGAATTTTATTTATTTGGTTCGGTACTAAGAGATGATTTTAACGAGAGCAGTGATATTGATGTAATAGTTGAGTTTTTTCCCAATTCCAGTTGGGGTTGGAAAATTATAGATATGGATGATGAGTTAGAGCAAATCTTTGGTCGTAAAGTTGATGTTCTCGATAAAGAAGCCATCGAAGAGGATAGTAATTGGTTACGACGCAAAAATATACTAAGTAGCGCTACTTTAATCTATGAGCAATAAAAATAGAGACAAAGAAGCTCTTATTGATATCTATAATGCCGTCAACGAAGTTTTAAATTTTACTGATGCAATTACCAAAAAAGATTTAGAAGTTGACAAAATGAGGCTTAATGCAACATTATATAGCATTCAAATTATAGGAGAAGCAACAAAACGACTATCATCAGAATTTCGTCAAGCAAATCCTCAAATTCCTTGGAAAAGGATAGCAGGAATGCGAGATAAAATAGTACATGATTACAACAAGATTAAATTAAATTTAGTTTGGGAGGTAGCGACCCAAGAAGTTCCTAAATTATTTGAACAAATTAAAGTTTTATTACCCAAAAAACCAAATACTTAATGATGATGTAAATGCAGTTTTTCTAATAGCCACATCGAGCTAGCAACACCAATAAAATGGGCTGTAATCAAATTAAAATTAGCTAAGACGACGAAAACATCTAAAGCTCTCACAATGCGATTGGGATTAGTGATTGCGATTCCTGGAGGTTGAGATATGGTTTTAGCGATCAACACTCCGAGACTCGAACCAGCACCAAAAAGCCCTAGCAAAATCCCGACCAACCCCAAGATGACAGCGAAGCGCAAAAGTTGAATTGTATCGGCTTTTCTCGGATGCACATGAGCATCTGGTTCTCGGAGTAAACCTTTGGCAATGCGAGTATAACGAAAAGCAAAATAGATCGTCATCGATAAGGCCAAAAAGCTGCAAACAGACCAAAAGACCCCAACCCCAATGCCAGTTCCCGTCTCGGAACTAAATTTTTTCCCAGAAGCAGCAACAATCAACATGGCAATAGAGGAAACTGCTAATCCCAGCTGTGTCCAGAAACTCAGCCAGCCATACCAACGAAAAGTACGAGCAATTTTTTGGATTTTGGGCGGGGGTAAAGTATGTTTTGATTTTGCTAGCATAATCTTTATATTTTAACCTAAATAGATGCCAAGCGATCGCGCTGTTTGAACTAAAAAACCATCGGGATTGATGGGACTAGGACAAACTCCTTGTTGATGGCACTTTTTGATATAGGCGACAACTTTATCTAAAGGCTGACTTTGTACTTCGCCATTTTGCCAAACTACAAGCTGGTTATAATGTTCTTCAGCAATTAAATCTAAGGCTTTCTTGGCAAAGGCAGCAGCTAATAGGCGATCGTAAGATGAAGGTGTACCACTGCGTTGAATGTGACCCAAAACTGTCGCTCGAGTTTCAATTTTATCTAAGTTGCAAAATTCAGGCTTATCAGTCAAACAAAGTTGATGGCTAATCTCGTCAATTTGTTGGGCTAAATAGTCCCCAATATATTTTTCTTTTTCTCCTTGGAGATTTTTGACTCCTTCAGCAACAATAACGAGAGCAAATTTACGTCCTGATTTGCGTAACTGGGCAATGCGAATACAAATATCATTCATTAAATTAGCATCGATTTGGGGAGTAAGTTCGGGGATGAGAATAACATCCGCACCGCCAGCGATCCCTGAATGAAGTGCTAAATGACCTGCATCTCTTCCCATAACTTGAACTACCATCGTGCGATCATGACTGGCAGCAGTAAAGGTGAGATTGTAGAGGGCAGATGTTACTGTATCTACGGCCGTACGGAATCCAATCGATCTTTCAGTAAAGGGCACATCGTTATCGATGGTTTTAGGAATTGCAATGATATTCCATTGTCCCTGTTGTGCTAGATCGTAGATAATATCTAAACTGCCATCTCCCCCCACCGCAATTAGGGCATCGAGTTCTAAATCTTTATAGCCTTGAATAATAGTCTGGGCGATCGCCTTATCGCCCGTATTCCCTTTACTCAAAGAACCTAAGATACTCCCACTGAGAAATTGCAGAATATCAATTCCCTGTAACAATCCTGGTAGATTGTAACCATATTCTTGTAGTCTTAAATCTTCCGCTTGCCATGTTCCTTGCTCTAGTTTCAGAAAACCCTCTGTTCCATAGGGAATGCCATATACTTCCCATCCTTTGTGGCTGGCACATTTAACTACTGCCCGAATAATTGCATTTAAGCCAGGACAGTCGCCACCACTGGTCAGAATTCCAATTCTCTTATTCATTTGTCATAACCAAATTACTGTACCATTGTCATAACCAAATTACTGTACCATGCTACTTTCCTACCTTATTACTGTGGGTTGATAGGTTTGTACCGCTTGAAGATATTGCACTCGTTCAAAAACACTAGGATCGGGACAATTAAGTTGACTCATTCTGCCCTGTAAATCAGCGATCGCATTGTAATTTTTGACTTCTAACCACTCAACTAAATCTTTTTCAATGTCCTGAAGTTGTTCAATGCCTTCACTTAACAACACACTAACTAACATAGTGACCTTAGCGCCTACCAGCATCATTTTGATGACATCATGGGCGGTACGAATCCCGCTAGTAGCGGCAAAATCAATAGGAATGGTGCGATACAAAATAGCAATCCAGCGCATCGGTAAGCGGATTTCCCGAGAACTACTAAGAAATAAATTAGGAGTTATTTCTAAAGTTTCTAGATCAATATCTGGTTGATAAAATCGATTAAATAATACTAAGCCCTTGGCTCCTGCATCGCTTAAACGTTTTGCCATATTTGCCATATTGCTGAAAAAGGGACTCAGTTTCACTGCTACTGGAATCTTGACGCTAGAAGTAATAGTGCGCGCGATATCAAGATAAGTTTGTTCTACTCGTGCTCCAGTCATTTCGCTATCTGTCGGAACGTAATATATATTTAGTTCCAAGGCATCGGCACCAGCTTGTTCTATCTTGCGGGCATAATCAACCCAAGTACCAACGGGGGAACTATTGAGACTAGCAATAATGGGAATATCGACCATCTCTTTGGCACGACGAATATGATCCAGATAAGCTTGGGAATCAACATGGAAAATTTTTTGTTCAGGAGAGGGGGCTGTCGCTTCGGGGGAACTTTGCGCCCCCTGGGAGAGATTATGATAGACAGCGTACCGTTCTTCTAATAATTGTTCTTCAAATAGGGAATGTAATACTACCGCCGCTGCGCCAGCATCTTCCATCCGTTTAATATTATCGATATCTTCGGTTAAAGGTGCCGCTGCACCCACTACTAAAGGCGATCGCAAGTTCAATCCGAGATAAGTTGTAGATAAATCCACCATTTGCTAACCTCCCTCAATTACTTTTCAAATTAAGGCTTACTGTTAGATTAAGGAAATTGTTTGAGGATATTGTGAGGAAGTTGATTAGTTTTCAGTTATCAGATTTAGTAATAGCCAAATAAACTTGTAATTAATCTATTATTTTGGGTTGAATTTTTCTTTAGTAAACAGGGGTTGACAAAGGGCGATCTGCGAAGCTGTCACTGCGCGGTCTCGCAAAGCGAGGCGCTACGCGGTCGCTAATGGTATTTTAATCTTAATTATTCATAATGGAAATGGTGACTCTCGTAGATAAACGCCACTATTACCATTATGAAATCAATAATATCATAGGTAAAAGTAAATTCAAAGCATCTCGATTTTAAAATTTTTTGCATCAATAAAAATCAACAAAAAACTTTTTTAAATAAAAAATATTTATTTGCACTTTTTATTTAATTTTCAGGAGGGACTATTAACTTTAGTTCTCTGATTAAACTTGGTATTTCATGTTGAATAACATCCCAAATAATATTGAGGTTAATATCATCATATTCCTGAACTAAACGATTGCGCATCTACGATTAAAATATTATCATTACACGAATAAATGTTGCAGAGATTTTAGCGGCAGCCGAGTAACTGTCAATTGAAGATAGAGTACTTAATTCGCATTTTGCAAATATTAGCAGACACAAGCAATCCTTTTAGAATCAATATAAACTTATGTAACATTATGAGCTTTCTTCATAAGTTCCTCACAATCTTTACCTAACTTTTATATAGAGGTATGACCATTATCCTCTCAACTACACAATTTACTGATACTGGAAGATTTTGATTGGCTAACTTGTTATTTACTCGATTAATTTGATTAAGTTCAAGAGGAATGAAAAATGAGTTTAGGAACTTACGAGAAAGAAGTAGCCCACCTAGGAGAAACCCAAGGTGTTAAAGATCACGATCACGATATGGTTCACGATCTGAGTCGCAGACTAGATGCCCTATGGCGTTATGACCAATATATTGCTAATGCTGAAGGGTATGAGTCAGTACAAGCCTTTTGGATAAGGGTGAAAGAACAAGAAAAAGAGAACATAGTAGAGTTAAAGAGACTACTCTCGGAACATATAAGAATCGGTGATTTCTAAGGGTGTTTTGTTCCAAAGGTCGAAGGTAAAGATCAACCTATCGAAGAAGGCTGATCCCAAAGCAGATTTCTTAAAGAGAGTGTATTTTGCTGACTTCGGTTTTTTTGTACCAGACAATTTCTTATACAGTTTTTTAGGGTCTGCAAGGAACTTTAACCTGATAGCATAAGGGATCGGCTTTTAGAATAGGGCAAGGATAAGTTACTGAATTAATTCATCGTAAGTCATGAAATGAATGGTGCTGACCCTAAAACAAAAGCATCCAAAATTCAAAAACTGGTTGCCGATGGTGATCTTGATGAAGCCACAAAGCAACTTATAGATTTTGCTGAAGATTTTTCTTTTAAAAGAGAATTAAAGCGAGAAAGTGTCGCTATTGCTGGTCAATACGTTTCTTTAAGTGAAGAAAAACGGATTTATGGGCTAACAGAATTTACCTACAATAAAATTAATCAACTGAGAGACCACGTTTTACAGCTACTCGATCATATCGTAGATGAGTTTAATCAAACAAACATAGATGTATATAAAAAAGAGACTGTTGATAGTTTACAGACAGATTCTCATCCCCAAACTAATGAAAAATTTCCTGGAAAGATTGAGGAAGAAGACGAGAAAATAAATCGATATGAGTTAGCGAAAGAAATTTGGGAGCTAATCCAGATAATACCTCCTACTTCAATTGTATTTGAAGGTACAGGAATTTCTAAAACCTATAAAAGTAAAGCAATCTCATTTACACTACATCCACTCGATCTAAGTTTAAAACTCGGTGAGATAACAGCAGTCGTCGGCGAAAATGGTCATGGCAAAACGACTCTCCTAAGAATAGTTGCTGGAGACCTGTTAAGTAGCACAGGAGAGCTAAAATACCCCTATTTAACTTTGAATGGGAAAACCGATTGGTATTCTATTAAGCAGCAAACCGCTTATATTCCCCAAGCATTACCATGGTGGAGGGGCTTGTTATTGGAAAACCTCAATTTTGCGGCATCAATTCATGGAATTACTAGACAAGATAATGAAGATATAGTCAATAGAATTGTCACTCGTTTAAGGCTAGATGAGTATAGAAAAGCAACTTGGCATGAAATATCGAGCGGTTATAGGACGCGATTTGCCTTAGCTAAGGCACTGATTTGTAAACCTAAACTTGTTATTTTAGATGAACCATTAGGGAATTTGGATATCAACACTCAAGGAGTGTTCTTACGAGATTTGAAGAACTTGACAAATTCTAGTGCTAACCCTATCTCAATTTTAGTTAGCTCACAACATCTGTACCAACTCGAAAGCATTGCCGACAATATTATTTTTCTCAAAGATGGTCAAGCTATGTATAGTGGTTCAGTTAAAGATTTTGGCAAAAATAGAAATGTAAATTCTTATGAAATAGCTTGTGATTTATCAAAGGAAGAACTAGTTGATTTATTACAGTCAATCAACTGTATCAGAATTGAAGAAGTGGGGATGAATTTTATTGTTAATATTCCTAGGGAAGTCACAACAAATCAACTGCTAAGTATTTTCGCAGAGCATAATATTTCTTTGAAATACTTTAGAGATATTAGTCAATCCACTCGCAAATTGTTTGAGTTTTAATTATGTTTAAGCAACTAATTTCTATTATTCTAAAATTTAGGTTTCTACAAAGGATAGATCGATATTTATTGCTTAAATATCCAAGATTGTGGGCAATGAGGATACATGATGCCTATTATTATGGACTATTAGCAGATTTCTTGATTATTTTCCTTATTATGATTTTTCCATTTAAGCCACATCATATTCAATACATATGGACAGCAGGGATTATGGTTTTGGCTATTGATATAACTCTGCTAATTTATATCAGTACAAAACAAAGATATGACATAGAAAAGCAATATGGTAATACAAGTAAGAATAAAGGTTATTTGGAAATAATAGGTTACATGGCTTGTATAATTATTTTAATTTCACCTACCCTAATATTTCCTTGGACAATAAGAGCTAAAGCTTCATTATCGGGGATAACTCAACAAGAATTAATTGCTGATATAGTAACACTACAAGCAGTAAGAGAAAACTTGGCCTTTAGCTATATTTGTTCTTTAGACTTTACACCACAAGACGATTGTCTTAAAAAAGGATGGAAACAGCTAGAAAAAAGAGACTTTAAACGTATAAGAGATGACCCTTGGAAAGCTCTTGAAAAATCCCTAGATTTTTTAACAAAAATGCAAGCAGAAGGAGATAGTGAAGAAAAATCTGTTGATTTAGAGACATGTCTCGATCCTTTGAGCATTAAATTTATTGAGATAGTAGATGATAACTTACTTTCAGAATTTGATAAATCACTGAACATCAGCAGTTCTGTATCAACAAAAATAATAAAAGATATTAATAACCTGGTTATGTGGCTTAAAGAAGGTAACCCTGAAAGTTATAAGATAATCTTTAAAAAAATCATAAAGTATGAAGGTATTAACATTGACGATAAAGACAAAGCGTCACAACACCTACTATCTCTGGTTATTCCTTTATCTGAATATAAAAATCTACCTGATGATTCCGATAAAAAAGAAAAAACTATTGGACAAATTTTCACGATAAAAGGGAAAGGTTATGTTGCTGGAACACCTTATTATCTTAATCTTGTAAAAAACTACAATCTTATATATTTACCATTTAAATTGTTAGTGTTGTTTCTTAACTTTCATATTTTAGTCTTATTTTATTTGCCTTTATGCTTGTTTTTAGGGCAATCTGTGAAGAAAAATTTTAGCTGTATAATTATCTATTTGTGGGGCATTTGTATATGGTTTATTTATTTTTTTAAACCCCGTCCCAATTATCGTTTTTATAATGAATGGTTTATTGATTATTTGACTGCATCACTTTTGGAGACTTCTTTGTGGACTTTATGCATATTAATTATAATCTTAAGTTGGATTTTATTAGATAAATGGCTCAATAAAGAATCAAGATACTCACTTTGTATGGAATTTCTATTATCCATGTTGCCATTAATATTAGTTGTTTTAATCTATAGCTCAATTTTGCATTTATACTTGCATTTATACTTAACTGGATTTAGAGAATTTTTACCTTTACCCTTGGATGATAAAGTCGATCAACAAATCCTTTTCAGCTCATTTTTAATTATTGCTCTTTTATCATATTTTCCTCTCATTACTTATCTCAAAGGAGAATTTATTAAACTTTTATCTTTACCTGAAGAACAATGAGAATGGAATTAGCAAATGTCAAAAATTTAATCCAGCAGGGGGACTTGCAAAATGCGATTATCTACCTGATTGAAATCGCTAATCAGTATTCATCTCGCTTTCATAACGAAGTTATCTTACACGCTGCTAATTTAAAGCAACTTCAGGAAAACGAACGTAAAGGAATCCTTAGCACAGAAGAAATCAGGCGAGAGAAAAATCGTATTACATACGCCCTTCTAGATTTAATTAATGCAATTGACCAAGAAATTGCAACCAAAGAAAATGCTATTAGTCCATCCGATCCGAAAAGCAATGATAAGATTATCAAAATCCTTTTTCTAGCTGCCAATTCTTCAGATACCACTCGTCTGAGATTAGATAAAGAGAGTAGAGCAATCGATCGCGCTTTGCGCCAATCAGAATTCCGCGATAAATTTGAGATTGAGCAACACTGGGCAGTTCGCGTCACTGACTTACAAGGACTTCTCTTGCGCTACAAACCAGATATTGTTCATTTTAGCGGTCATGGAAGTTCAGCTAGTGAAATTATCTTAGAAGACGATTCTGGCAACAGCCATCCCGTTTCAGTGAGAGCCTTGAGCCAACTGTTTTCTATACTCAAAGATAATATTCACTGCGTCGTCCTAAATGCCTGTTATTCAGAACCACAAGCCCAAGCAATTGCCCAACACATTGAGAGTGTCGTGGGAATGTCCAAAGCAATTACAGACCAAGCAGCCATCAGCTTTGCCACGTCATTTTATCAGGCATTAGGGTATGGTCACGATATCAAAACTGCCTTTGATTTAGGCTGCGTGCAAATTGATATGGAAAACTTAGACGAGCAAGATACACCCAAATTGCTCACTCTAAGCTAGAATTATTAGCTATTGATACAGCGCGATCGCTTTCATAGGAGGTAAGCGCGATCGCCTATTAAACTTATCTGAGGAAGAATGGATTGAGTCGATGCTTCTCTATTAGCGATCGCATGATTGAATCACAGCATGGGATATGATTAATATGGTTGCCTCTTAATCCAAATCAGACCAATGCCTAGACAACAAATCAGTACAGAGTATATTGCTATAGATCCTGAATATTGTTATGGTAAACCCCGCATTGTGGGAACAAGAATGCCTGTTGCTGCTATTGCCGAGATGTATTTGGAGATGGGACAATCTCTAGAAGAAATTGCTGTCAAATATGATTTGCCCTTAGCTGCGGTTCATGGAGCAATGGCGTACTACTACGATCATCGAGAAGAAATCGACCGTCATAGTCTTGAAACCGAGAAAATTGTTGAAGAAATGAAGCTAAAAACTGCTCCTTCAAAATTCCAAGAAAGGTGGAGAAAGATTAGGGGTGAAAGATAAAATTCGCTTTCATCTCGATGAGCAAGTCGATCCTGAAATTTCTATACAACTAGGTCGTCGCGGTATTAATGTCACAACAACGGTTGAAGTTGGATTGCGGACTTCTTCTGATGAATCTCAGTTGGATTTTATTCGTCAACAGAAGCGGGTAATTTTTACCCATGACAAAGATTTTCTGATTATTGCCAGTCGTACCAGTAATCATCCTGGTATCCTTTACTGCAAGCAGAAAACTCGTTCCCTTGGTGAGATTATTGAAGGCTTGGTTTTGATTTATGATTTTTATTCGCCCGAGGAAATGGTTGGGCATGTTGAGTATTTGTGAGCGCTCTAATTTTAAAACTATTTTCTATGCTTAGTACTTAAGCATTCACGATCGCTTTTTCCGAGAAAATTATACAGACGTGATCACTTTCAATCGATAATTCTGTAGAAAATCTGTAGAAAAAAGGTTGGCGTCATACTGAGCATTCTTTCTCTGAACCCCTTACTGGACAAAGCATATAGAAATTAAATTGGATTTATCGAGCGATCTCTGTTACTCGTTGGATGTCAAAGTAGATAATATTATTTTAAATGTTAAATATTTTCATTAAACAAGTCCAGATCTCAAACGTCTAGAGTATATAATGAGCGATCGCGTTATTTCCTTATTTGGCTTACTTGTCTTCATTGCTATTGGCTATTTGGGCTCCCATAATCGCCAAGCAGTGCGTTGGAATACACTTCTCTGGGGTGTGGGTTTACAACTACTCTTAGGAGTGATGATTCTTAAAACCCAAGTTGGTTTAGCCATTTTTCAATTTCTCGGAGATGTCGTAATAAAATTCCTTGATTTTTCCGATGCTGGAGCAAAATTAGTTTTTGGCGATGGTTTCGAGGAACATTTCATCGCTTTTAAGATTTTACCGACAATTGTCTTCTTCTCTTCTTTTATTTCGCTACTTTACTACTATAATATTCTGCCCCGCATTGTGGCTGCGATGGGTTGGGTAATGATGCGACTGATGAAAACCTCTGGTGCCGAATCCCTCAGTTGTGCTGCTAATATCTTTGTCGGACAGACAGAATCCCCTCTAATGATTAAACCCTATTTACCTGACCTCACGCGCTCGGAACTTCATGCGGTTATGACAGGAGGATTTGCCACTATTGCAGGGGGTGTGATGGCTGCTTATATTTCCTTTGGCATTCCAGCCGAACATTTAATCTCTGCTTCTGTGATGTCAGCACCCGCAGCTTTAGCAATTTCTAAGTTATTGTATCCTGAGACCGAAAAGCCCCAGACTAGGGGAAAAATTCAGACCCCAATAGAACAAACCGCTACTAATGCGATCGATGCTATCACCACAGGAGCCTTAGATGGTTTGAAGCTAGCTCTCAATGTGGGAGCTATGTTAATTGCTTTTCTGGGATTACTGGCTTTAGTTAATGCAATTTTCGGCTGGTTAGGAGCACAAGTTGGGTTACCTACCCTATCTCTGGAATTGATTTTATCTTACATCATGTTTCCCGTAGCCTGGTTGATGGGAGTTCCTGTGGCTGATTGTCAGGAAGTAGCAGTATTACTCGGTAAAAAGTTGATTATCAACGAATTTGTAGCTTATCTGGATCTTAAAGAGTTAATTGCTGGAGATATCCCTGCTATTTCTGAAAGAGCTAAAATTATCGCTACCTATGCCCTTTGTGGTTTCTCGAATATTGGTTCGATTGGTATTCAAATTGGAGGGATAAGCGCGATCGCGCCTTCTCGGCAGTCGGATTTAGCCAGATTGGGCATTAGAGCTTTAATTGCTGGCTCGATTGCTTGTTTTATGACAGCTTGTATTACAGGAATTTTATTGTAAAAATGAACAGGTTGCTAATGCTTTATCCAATCAAAAAATGAATATCCATAAATGAACAAATCTTGATTAGAAATCAACTTGCAAATCAGGCTAGAAATTTAGAACTTTTTAAACAGAAAAATTTGGCGTTGTTGCATAATGCTAAGCTCTACCCAAAGGATCTTCGCTAAGGAAGCGGTGGAAGCTCACGTCTGCGAAAGACTTTGAGCTCGCTTAGTTTGAGACAAGGGAATGTCCACCAAGAGACGCGCAAGTGTGACTCTTGACTTTTCCTCATCCCTTATCCCTTAAAAATGTTTTATTTCCAACCTGCTCGATCCATAATTTGTACTGCTTTGGCATTATTAGCACCAAGGGCGACTACGTTAGTGGTATCCTCTTTGAATTCACCAAAACTCGCTACGATAGGATCGATAGGAGTCCCAGGAACTACAGGATATTCATTATTTCCTTGAGCGAAGAAAGTTTGAGCAACAGGAGTAGTTAAAAATTCAACGAATTTAATCGCACCTTCTTTATTTGGTGCATATTGAGTAACACCCACACCACTAATATTGACATGAGTTCCACGATCGCCCTGATTGGGAAAAAACACGCCAATTTTCTCGAAAATAGCTTGTTTACCAGGATCTTCATCTTTGAGATAGCGCGGTAAATAATAGGTATTTGCGATCGCGATATGGGCTAATCCTGATGCCGCTGCTTCTATTTGCGCCCGATCATTTCCTTGCGGTGGCCGAGCAAAGTTAGCTACCAACCCTTTACACCAGTCTTCTGTAGCTTGTTCTCCTAAGACTTCGATCAGCCCCGCAACTAAAGACTGATTATAGATATTTCCTGAAGAACGAATCGCGATTTTGCCTTGCCACTTAGGATTAGTTAAATCTTCATAGGTGGATAACTCGGAAGGATCGACTAGATCCTTGTTATACATAATTACCCGGGCTCGTTTGGTAAAGCCAAACCAGAGGTTTTCTGGATGACGCAAGTTGGCCGGAATCTTGTCTTTTAAAATCTGAGAGTCTACGGCAGTAAAAATTCCCGCTTGTTCGGCACGCCATAATCGACCAGCATCAACAGTAATTAGAATATCCGCAGGACTATTAGCGCCTTCACTTTTAATACGTTCAATAAGTTCGTCGCTTTTTCCTTCTATAAGATTAATTTTAATTCCTGTCTGATTAGTAAAGTCACTATATAGCTTGTCATCTGTGTTGTAGTGACGAGAAGAATAAATATTAATTTCTTGATTTTGACCGAGGGCTTTTTTCCCTCTGCCTAACTGGCTTAAACCAACTACTGCCGTAGCCGCACCAGTCCCCAAAAGAAATCGTCGGGAAATTTTTTTCATTGTAATTATTTATTTTTGGCTCACTTGTAACTAGATTGCAAGTCACCATCTTACTATTTATGCTAATTTTTCTCAATAACTTTATAAAAATTTAAATGATAATTATTTTTAATAAAATGAATAGATGATAATCAGCAAAACTATTTTAAAATCTCAAAACCTTGACAATATAGCAAAATATGCTGGCACCAGAAAATCAATAGTAATTGATTTCGGCTCTATTATTTATAATTTATTCTCATCTAAATTCAATTTATTAATAATTAATGGACTTAATTAAATGTTAAGTATTTCCAATAAATTCCTTTTATTGCCTTTTCCTCTTTGTTTTAATCTAAAATCTGGTACTCAATACCGCTATCGAAAGTGACAATACTCATTCGCAATTACGCGATCGCGCTAGACAAGCAATGGACTCTTGGCGCAAGATGACGCTGTTTCGATGGTGTTTAACTACGATATCCTGCAGTTATGAGCCAACAAAGAGTAGGTGACATTAGAAGAGAAAATAAGCTAAAAATAGTAATAAGTAGTACAAGATCGTTGTTAATAAGAGTATTCATCATTATTTTTCCATTATTTAGATGATGTGAACCATTTACGAACTAATTTGCCGTCTAGCGTTGTCCAACGAGCATATAACTTAGGTTTTTGATCGGGGTTTTGAGTGTTCTTTGCTTCAAGAAATTTTTGTTGAGTTGATGATTGTTTTGTACAAATCATTGATATTTCCTCGTTGCTTTACTGATTATCAATAGGAACGAGTCTGACTTAATATGCAATGACAACAAACAGGAGAATTTTTTGGCAATCTGTATTTTCGCTAGAATACAGAAAAACTGTTCATCGCCATGAATAAGAAAACTACTAGAAGAACTTTTATTATCGGTAGCCTAGCGGCGGCTACAGTTGCTAGTACCAAAACCTTATCCCAACAAAGCAACACTCCTCAATCAAAGCTAGCTATTCCTCAATCCATGCCAGAAAGACTCTTAGGGAAAACCAATATTAGTTTGCCCATCTTTGGTTTAGGCGGTGCTGGACAAACACCTCTATCTAAATCTGGTAAAGAACGAGAAGCGATCGCTCTTGTGGAACGAGCCCTAGCTTTAGGGGTACGTTACTATGATACGGCAGCCGATTATGGCCCTAGTGAAAAATATTTAGGGAAAATTTTGCCCGACTATCGTCAAGAAATCTTTCTCAATAGTAAAACCGCTGCCCGCGATCGCGATGGGGCTTGGCGGAATTTAGAGCGATCGCTAAAACGGTTAAATACTGATTATCTCGATGCTTGGCAATTACATCATGTATCTTTTGAGTCAGAATTAGACCAGATTTTCGGCAAAAATGGAGCAATTAAAGCTTTTGAGGAAGCTAAAGACCAAAAATTAGTTAAATTTCTCGGGATTACGGGACATCACGAACCAGATGTGATTGCTGAGGGGTTACAACGCTATCCTTTTGATACTACTCTTGTATCTCTTAATGCCGCTGACATTCATCATCCTCGCCCTTTTGCGTCTACTGTGTTACCGGTAGCTCAAGCAAACAATGTCGGGGTAATTGCCATGAAGGTTCCTGCTTACGGACGTTTGTTTAAACCTGGCATCTTAAGTGGAATGGAACAAGCTATGGGTTATACACTTTCTTTATCAGGCGTCCATTGCTGCATTATCGCCGCCGAAAATCCCGAGCAATTGGAATCTAATGTCCGGGTAGCACAAGCTTTTCAACCCTTAAATGAAACCGAAATGAAAGCTATAGAGCAACTTACTGTTAATGCAGGAGAAGATGGAGCTTTTTTTCGTCAATGGACTTAAAAACTCTAGAATTATTAAAATTTTGACAGATTAAGAGGAATACTAGAGCGATCGCGACTAGATTCCTCAATTACGCGATCGCCATTATCAAGTTGATTTTGATGCTAAACTTATAGTAATTACTATGTAATTACAAAAGAAGCCGATGTGATGAAAACTCAAATCATTAAAATAGGTAATTCTCAAGGAATCCGAATTCCCAAAACGATTATCGAACAATGCGGATTTAATAACTCAATAGAGATGGAAGTAATCGATGGTAGTTTAATTTTAACTCCTACTAAAGTCAGAGCAGGTTGGGAAGAATCGTTTCGAGAAATGGCTGCCAATGGCGACGATGAATTACTGATAGATGATGCTATTCCCACAGTAGAAGATGAGGATTGGGAATGGTAAAAAGAGGGGAAGTTTACCTAATTAATTTAGACCCTACAATTGGCTCGGAAATTCAAAAAACTCGCCCTTGTGTCATCGTTTCTCCCAATGAAATGAATAAATATATTCGCACTGTGATTATTGCACCTATGACTACTAAAATTCGTAGCTACAAAAGTAGAATTATAGTGGAATTTAATGATAAACAAGTACAGATAATGCTCGATCAACTGAGAACTATTGATAAGCAGCGTTTGATTAAAAAACTAGGAATTTTATCAACAAAAGAGATTAAACAAGTCTTACATTTACTACAAGAAATGTTTACTTACTAACTGGAAATTATTCAAAGCGGTTAGCAAAAATTACGTAAGCATATTTTTAGCTTAGCAAGATTAGCAAAATGAGATCGCTATTTGGCAAAAACTATACAAAACTAATACCAGATTGTTTTTCAATAGCTTTAAGGGTTCCAATCGGAATTAGTTTACTACTATGGATTGGCACAATTGCAGTACGGCGAGTTTCTTGATTAAATAACTTTAGATGTGAACCTGTTTGACCTATTTCAATAAATCCTGCACCTTTAAGTTGTTTAATAACTTTTTTTGCCGTCAATCTGGGAGTACGAGGCGACATGAATTACTTCCTCACAAAACTAATTCGATTTGCTCAGAGTTAAAATTACTCGAATATAAATTATCTGGAATTGGCTCTAACATTAACTTAATTGCATCTTCTAAGTTACTGATCGCTTCTTGTTTAGAATCCCCACAAGAAGAAACAAAATTAAGTTCTGGACAAGTAGCAGAATAAGCTTGTGCTAATTCATCCCATTCGATAATTGCTCGAATAATCATTGAGTTTGTGACCTGTATCTATAAAAAATAGCGTTTAATAATTTTAACTTGGAAAGAAGTTGTTTCCCATGAAGATAAAATGACTTTCTTGATCGCTTTCAAGAATATGGATTTAGCGAAACTTGACCACCATGTTGTACCCAATCAGTTAGATCGACTAATTCTTCATCATCCTCTTCTAAAAGTAAATTTAATTCAGCTTCTAGTTCTTGTTGTTCTTCGTCATTAACATAAGGAATTAGAATTTGACATAATTTATGTCTTTCTTCTTGGATGACTTCACACATAGTTTCTTTTATTAATGCTTTTAATTCTTGCTTTTCCATTCTGATATCATTTTAGGCTAGTCTTACTAATTTAATTCTATTCGCTTTGAACGTCTTAATAAGAGAATTCTTGAAGATATAGTTTTGTTGCTTCTTGTAAGCCTGAAATAGCTTGTTCGATTGTTTCTCCTTGATCTACTGTCCCAACTTCTGGACATTCAGCTATATACATATCGTCTTCTTTGTAAATAACTATAGTAAAGCTGCGGGTTTTCATCTTTTTTTATCTAGAGATTTTTTTAAATTGTATCTTGAATAGGTTCGCTGACAACTTAATACCTATTGCCTGGAGTTAGGTGTTGGGGATTGGGGGTTGGGTGTTGGGGAAAAAAGATGTGTATCACTGATGACTGATGACTGATAACTGATGACTGAAAAGTGCCAGGTATCGAATTAGGGAAAAGCCCATGACTACGTAGAGAAAGTACCAAAAATTAAGACTTGACAAATTTCCTGAAGTCGTTATATATTAAAGGTTACAGTCCGCAGCGCGAGAAAAGAATAGCGATGTAACCCGCCACCCCATCGCCACTTTTCCCCACTAATGGACGGTTCCCCTTCTTACTAGTTAACTTATTATTGGTAAATCCCCCCAGGCGATCCAAGAGCACGTATCCACCACCCGATTCTATTCCCGACTCTTCCGTTTTCCATCCTACATCAATATAGAACTGTCTCCAAATTTCTATTGGTGAATCGGCTGTGGGACTTCCACTTGCAATCCAAATTTCTTTTTGTACGCTGAACCCAAAGTGTTCTGTTCCCGGTTCAGGATAATCCAACCAACGCTTGTCAATCTCTTTTAGCGCCTGACAATTAAAGTTTTCTAGTGATTCTGCTGTGAAAAATCCTCTTTCTTTTGTCCCAGCAATATAAAGCATAATCTCGAAAGTTTTCTGATCTGCTTCTCGCAAACGGTCTTGTTTGAGTCGAGATTCTAGTCCAGCATAAAGATGTTTTCGGAAATCTTTAGCAATGGGATCGGTTTCTGAGTTTATGTCAATATTTTTTGATTTTATTAATTGGTAATGGATATTTTCTACATCTTCTTCATTCAGCACATCCGTTTCTATATTAGTCTTAAAAGGATCAAAATTACTTTCCTTTAAGGCACCATAAGCATCTCGATAATATTTTTTTCCTTTGAAGTCAGCAGCTTGAAAGTAGGTAAAAGCCCTAACTTGATTCAAAATACTAGGGTCAAGCTCAGAATTATTATTATTCAGAGAATCTAAACTTAACTTGTTTAGAGTATCTTTAGTAAGAAACTGTTCTTTTTCACTCAAAGACTGAGAAGCTTCCGCACTTGCAGCAAGGAGAAAAGTTTTTTTTAGTTCTTCATTGGTAATTAATGTTGATAATCCCGCTTTTCTCAATGCTTCATCCGATGCCTCAATTTCCCCTCTTTTTCTCAATTTACTGGCTAAAATACTTAGCTCTCTAACTGTTTTCAGAGAATCTTCAACTTTTTCTAATTGCGTCTGAGTATTTCTTAATTGCCAATATCCTATTGCTCCTGAGACAAGCGCTCCTAACAAAGTTATCCCTAAAACAATACTGCCTATAAGAATCCTTTGTTGAGCTTTTTTGGCACTTTCTTCTTCTCTTTCTTGAGCCCGACTCGCTCCCAAAAAATCTCGATCTTCTCCCCCTAAATTCTTCCCTAATGCCCAAGCTTCAGCATCTATTAAAGCTTGTCCTCGTAGTAACCGAGAAGCATCTTTTTTCCCAGATCGCAGCCAAATTCGATAATTTTCCGCATAGGGACGAAGTTTTGCTAACTCCTCATCAATCCAAGATTCATCAAAAACTCTGGCATAAATAGGATTATAAACTTCCAGAACATTTCCTCGTTTAACTACTAAGCCAGATAATTGTAACTCTCTTTCTTCAGAACTGTTATTAAGGGGAACTTGTCCTGGATTTAAAACTTTTTGGTATAGTTCTAATAAATATCCTGCTCTCTGTTCATTGCTTAAAATACGATTTTTAATCGTTCTTAAATGTTCTTGTTCATCTTGAGTTTCCCAATGATCGATGATTTGCCGCTGTACTAACTCAGGAATATCAGGTTTAGGATTATGTTCTTGAACAACTAAATTACAAAGCCGTTGAGTTAAAAAAGGCTGTCCTCCAGTCCAATATAAAATATCCGACATTACCGACTCAGGAGAAACTACTTTTCCCTGCAAACCTGCGATTAAAGGCTCTGCTTCTGTTAAACGAAATCCTTGAAGTGCGATTCCTGTACCAATATTAAAAGAAGTTACCTGCTTATTCTCTATTAAATCGGCTGGAGTTGCCACTCCCAATAAACAGAATGTCACTTGATTAAAAATTGGATTCAAACTACGTTCGTTAGAACAAGAGCGAATCAAAGCCAAGAATTCATCGGTATTAAACTCTAAACTCTTAACAAAATCTATTTCATCAATAAAAATAACTAACTTTTGCTGTGGTAACAGAGAAGGTAAAAGCAATTCTTCCATTAATTGGTGTAACTTCTCCATAGGAGTGAGTTCCTGATTCTCTCTCCACCAAGAACGCCATTTTTTCTTTACCGAAGCATCAAAACTTTTAGTTAACTGACTCGCAAAAGACTTATACCATTGCTCCTTTTCACCTTGCCCAATGCCTGATAAATCAATCACAGAACAAACAAAATCTTCTTTTTCTAATCTTTGTTTAACCCGAACACAAAGACTAGACTTTCCCATCTGTCGTGAGTTTAAAACAAAACTCTCCCTCTTTCAGCTTTTGATAAAGCTCATCATCTGCCTTTCTTTTGACGTAGGAAGGGGCATCTGGGGGCAAATTTCCCCCGACTCGATAGTAAGAAGTTTTGGTCTGTTCAGGAGTCATGCAAAGTTAATAGTCTTTCACGAAAATAATCACGATAAATTTGACATCTGGGTTGGACTTGGTTGTCAACCTTGGTAATTAATCCCATACTATCTAATTTATACAAATAGATGGGTGAGATCGCTATTGGTTCTGTAGCTCTGACAATCTTCTTCAATTGTTTTGCTAGAGTAGGTTCTTGTTCTAGAGTTGACCAATGATTTTGTAGATAATCAGCATAAATTCCTGAATCGGTAGCAGCTTTTTCCAAAAGTTCGCTTAAAGTCAGCTTAGAGTTCATCTTTAAACTTTTAATCGCATGATGAACCAGATAGGGATGTCCACCTATTTGTTCTCTCAATTGTTGAGCTTCATTGATTGACCAATCTAAATTGTATCTAAGAGCTAATTCCAAAATTTGTTCCTCTTCAAAATCGGGTAATTCAATTTTTGTCCCGACATTAAATGGGGATTGATGGATATTCAACTTTGGTAAATCTTCAGTCGAATAAATAACGATTAATCTAAGCTTTTCCCAGTTACTTGCTCTATTTTCATGCCAGGAACGCAGTAACCCAAAAAAATCATTAGCAATTATTTTAAATTCGGACGCAAAAAGACGATCTATATTGTCAATTCCCAAAATTAAAGGAGTATCTATGTTTTCGAGAATATATTCCTCGAAATAATCAGAACAACCCATATTTAGGGTAAAACCTTCAAAATAATCTTCCAAACAACTTTCTAATTCAAGTTTCCTAGTTATTCTTTTACAAAGGCAGCGCAGAAACGTTGAATAATCACTAAGGCTTGCTGTCTCTAACTGTTGTAAATCAACTTTAACTTGCGCATAGTTTTTCTTTGAGCCTTCCTCGAAGATTTTCTTGAGTAATAAGCTTTTGCCCATTTTCTCAGAAGCTTTGATTCTCAGTAAAGCTCCATCTTGCTCGATTTCTTGAAAACAATTTTCTTCGATGGGAGGACGATTAATATAATAGTCCTGATTTTTCAGCTTATCACTTTCATTAATCGTGTAATCTTTTTTATTTGGTTTCTGTTCAATTTCTGAAGAAGATGTAAGAGATTGTGAACTAATTGTCTCAGACTGCTTTTCTATTTTGATAACTACCTTCTCTGCGTTTTGAATAAATGTATTCGTGCCAATATTTCCAGAGATTTTATTATCTACATAATCTCTTTCAATTCGCTCATTATAATTGCCATTTTCTATTTTGATATCGCGATCGCCATTCACTTTGATTTTCGAATATTAAAGCTTATATTTATTAGTATAGTAGAAGTCTAACTAATTAATTCTTACTAAATATTTCTTAATCTCTTGGAAGATTGGCGATCGCAAATTTAAAATTTAATAGATACCTAATACTTTTGTTCGTTTATGGAAAATAATTCTCTGTCATAATTGTTTCTAAGAGAACGAAATTATGATCAGGAATCTCAAATTCTTGTTGCATCGCGTTTACAGATTTTTTATACCAAGTAGCATAATTCTTCTGTAAATAATTTTTTAAACTAGGAGAATCCTCAAGTATTTCCTTGATCTCATTACGGAAATTTACAACTTCTCTTCGCCAACCTTTTTGGTTATACTCTTTTTCCCTATTCCAATATTTTAATTTTAGGATATGCTCGATCAAACGTTTCGTATAGCTTCTTAAAGCCCGTTTCTGGCTTGCAGTCATATCCTCAATTTCTTCTAACAATCCATCCCAATCCATATTGCTAAAATCTTGATTTTTGATCTTAGTTGCTATCTGTTCCAGCCAGAGATTTAAATCTTCATTATGAAGTTGCTTAAGTTGTTTCATTGCTTAGCATCTAAATAGCTAATAAACTGACATGCCTCTAATTTTGGCTCAGGAAAGACAAATCTTTTTAGCTTGGCGGTTGAAACCGCAGCTATACAAGAGAAATCCGCCTACGCGGATTCCTAAATTCCTTTATATATCAAGTCCGCGGAGGCAGACGTTGTCTATCAAGGCGCGAATTCTATTCGCCAGTCTTAACAAGGTTTTTATGAGGTTTTCAGGAATTTTGTCTGTCAACCAGCTACGGTGTATACACAAGTCACTCTTAAGCCCCCCGACCCCCAAATTTGGGGGAGAAAGTAACTTAAAGTCCCCCAAGGTTGGGGGATTTAGGGGGCTAGATTAGCTCTAAAATCAAAACGATAAATAAAAAATAACTTATGTGTACACGGTGGCAACCAGGGGGTTAGAGTAGCCTAACCCCACAAAAATATTGTCTTTTAAACAGCTTGAGGTTGAGGTTGGGGTTTGAATTGGAAGAGAGAATAAACGACATTACGACGAATATCAATCATCATTTCCAAGAACATTTCATATCCTTCTTGTTTATATTCAATCAAAGGATCTTTCTGCCCATAACCACGCAAGCCAATAGATTCTTTCAAGGCATCCATCGCTTGAAGATGTTCCCGCCAGAGAGTATCAATTTGTTGCAAGATAAAGAACCGTTCTGCTTGACGCATTAAACCAGGTTGAGTGCTATCAATTTGACTTTCTTTAATATCATAGGCTTTGCGCACTTCTTCTTTGAGGAAAGTTTTCATCTCATTAACCGTCATATCCTCAAGATGTTCAGGTTTGACATCCTCTAGAAGATAGATGAATTCTTGAGCTTTAGCTACCATTTTGTCTAAATTCCATTCTTCAGGCGGTAATTCAGGATTGATGTAGGCATCAACTATTTCTTCCATAGTTTTTTCTGCATATTCAATTACCTGTTCTTTGAGATCTAAACCTTCGAGTACTCGACGACGTTCCGCATAAATAGCACGACGTTGATTATTCATCACCTCGTCATACTCAAATACCTGTTTCCGACTGTCATAATAAAAAGTCTCTACTTTTTTCTGCGCGCCTTCGAGGGAATTGGTGAGCATTTTGGACTCAATAGGCATATCGTCTTCGACACGCATCATTTCCATTAACCGTCCAACGCGATCGCCACCAAAGATCCGTAACAGGTTATCTTCTAGACTCAGGAAAAATCTAGTTGAACCAGGATCGCCCTGTCTTCCCGCTCTACCACGTAATTGATTATCTACACGACGGGATTCATGGCGTTCCGTCCCAATTACATGAAGACCACCTTTAGTAATTACTTCCTCGTGTTCAGTGTCAGTAAACTCATCATATTCAGTACGAATTACTTTATAGACTTCCCGTAATTTTTCAATTACCGGATCTTCCGTTGGTGAACTTTCAGCTGCGATCGCAATTTTTTCTTCTGCGTCTAGTTCGCTTAAACTTTGTTCGCCATATTCTTTAACCGCAAATTTGACTGCTTCGGTCAGCATTTGAATGGTTGATTCTGAAAGTTCTGTGGGGAAAATATCAGGAGAAGCGCGCCAGGTTTTCTTCTTCGGCGATCCATCACCAAATCCTTGCGGTGCTTTTTTCTTTTTGGTCAGTTGGGGGACATTTGCCATCAAATCATCATCTTCAGGAATGACAACCTTGGGCATGAAATATTCCCGTATTTTCAATCGTGCCATGTAATCGGAGTTGCCACCCAAGATAATATCAGTTCCCCGACCTGCCATGTTAGTAGCAATGGTAACAGAGCCTTTACGTCCAGCTTGTGCGACAATTTCCGATTCTCTTTCCACATTCTCTGGGCGGGCATTGAGCAGATTATGGGGAATTTTTTTCTGTTTCAACAGCTTCGATAGCAACTCGGATTTTTCGACGCTAGTTGTCCCTACTAGTACAGGACGACCTTCTTCATGATTGTTAGCACAGTCTTCCGCTACAGCTTGCCATTTACCGATCTCTTTTTTGTAAACTACATCGGCTAAATCAGCTCTTTTTGAAGGTAGATTAGTGGGGATAATAGTTACCTGTAGGTTATATACTTTCTCAAATTCGGTTTCTTCAGTTTTTGCAGTACCAGTCATTCCTGCTAGTTTAGGATAGAGGAGAAAGAAATTTTGGTAAGTGATACTAGCTAAGGTTTGAGTTTCTTTTTGAATCGGGACAGCTTCTTTCGCTTCAATAGCTTGGTGTAAACCGTCACTCCAGCGTCTACCGACCATAACCCGTCCTGTAAACTCATCAACGATTACGATTTCATCGTTACGGACTAGATAGTTTACGTCTTTGGTAAAAAGTTCTTTTGCTTTGAGGGCATTAGAAATATAATGTGCCCAAGGATCTTCAGGATCGTAAAGATCTTTGACTTTTAATAATTGTTCTGCTCTGGCAAAACCTTCATCTGTCATTAGAACATTACGAGCTTTCTCGTCTACTTCATAATCCCCTTCTTCCGATTCATCTTCTTGCTTGGTAAGCATTAGGACGATTTCCGCAGCCCGTACATATTTTTCAGAGGGACGCTCTATTTGTCCTGAAATGATTAATGGAGTGCGGGCTTCATCAACTAAAACCGAGTCAACCTCGTCAATGACGCAATAGTTAAATGGTCTTTGGACAACTTCTTCGATCGAAGTCGCCATGTTATCCCGTAGGTAATCAAAACCTAATTCACTGTTAGTAGTATAGGTGATATCACAGCTATAATTTTTTCTTCTCTCGACAGGATTCATTCCTGCTTGAATTAGTCCGACGCTTAAACCAAGAAAACGGTGAATTTGTCCCATCCATTCCGCGTCTCTGCGGGCTAAATAATCGTTAACCGTAACAACATGAACCCCTCTGCCAGTTAAACCATTAAGATATGCTGGTAAAGTACAAACTAGGGTTTTGCCTTCCCCAGTTTTCATTTCTGCGATTTGCCCTTTGTGGAGTACGATTCCCCCTAGAATTTGGACATCATAGTGACGCATTCCCAAAACCCGAACCCCTGCTTCTCTTACTACAGCAAAAGCTTCGGGAAGAATGTCTTCTAGGATATCGCCTAATTCTTCTTCGTTTTTAGCTTTTTTGAGTAGTTCCCTAAACTCGGTAGTTTTTGCCCTAAGTTCCTCATCCGACAATTTTTGAATGTCTTCTTCTAAGAGATTGACTTCTGCAACTAGGGGCTGGAATTTTTTAAGTTTTCTGGCGTTGGGATCACCCAGCAGTTTTTTAAACATAGTAACTTTACTTTATAGTCAGGGTTTGCTTGGTTATGATTTCGGTTTGGGGAGTTTAGGAAAATTTTATGATTTTCATCGTAAATTCTTCAAACTACGAGGTTACATTTAATCGCGAAGCGATTTAAACTTCTGTTTATCTATTTAATTTTTGTATAGGAGTTTTTACTAAGTTTACCGCGACTCGGTAATATGCTTAAGCAAACAAGCATATGCATATAATGAGGGATAAATCAGGAATACTCAACAATTGTTAATAATTTTACCATTTTGCTCAGAAATTACTTCTTTAGGGATATCTACCCCTCCCTAAAGAGCATGGGGAGATTGGGAGTATAAGGATTGGGGAGAAGAGAATTACTGAATTTTGATGAGGAGATTTCGTTTGAGATTGCTATATTAAGGCAGTTGGGCTGAAATTCAAGATCTCAAGAATCAAAGAAATATTACTCATGGCATTAGCGGTTCAATATCCAGTAGATTCCTGGCTTGCAGAGCATATCTTCATATTACGGCTATTACAACATCCATTCATAAGTATCGTGGGTTTTGTAATTACCTTGGTGTTGTTCGCCAGGTTATTAGTAGCGATCGCGACGGTAATAGATCGCTTATGGTTGTGGATTCTCCGCTTGCCCATCACTCTATTTGAAGCCATATTTTCTGCTGGGGAGAAGCCAAAAGATAATCTTCCTGCCACCATTAATTATGAACTGACGACTAATCCTGAAAAATTTGAGCAAATTCTCCAAAAGTTAAACGCGATCGAGCAACAACAGCAACAAATTCTCCAAGATCTTGCTGCAATTAAAAATCATGCTCAATCTAATCAAAGTAAAAAACAGAAGTTAATTAAACAAATTAAAGGCAAAATGTAAAATTGGAAATTAGGGATGGCGTTGCTAAACTCTACCGTGCTAAGTAAGTTAATCACATCCTTGAGCTTGATTCCCCTGACACCGACTATTATCTGCTTTCGTATCTTAGTATTGGCGATCGCTTTTTGGGTGAACTATCAAATATACAATAACAAGAATTATGAACTATGAGCTTATTTTTGAGTTCTCCATATTTTCCTTAACTACAATTTGCTTATCGGGCGAAAATCCAACCTCTTGATAAAAAAACTGTATTCAGGGAGCAACATGTAATGCGAGTCTGTGTAATTGGAGCAGGAGCAGCTGGTTTAACTACTGCTAAGCATTTATTAGCTGAAGGTTTTGCAGTCGAAATCCTAGAGCAAAGAGACGGCTTGGGCGGATTATGGTATTTTGGCAAGAAATCCGTTGGGGTTTCCCAAACAACTAATGCCACCTCATCAAAAACCTTTCTGCAATTTTCGGATTTTCCTATGGACAAAGGGGTAGATCATTTTCCGCACCATACCATCTATGTCGAATATCTGACAAACTACGCCACAACCCATAATATCATTGACAAAATTCGGTTTGACAGTAAAGTTATCCGTCTGCAGAAACAGGGTAAAGGCTGGGATATTACCTTTGAGCAAGGGGGTAATACCTATGCTAAATATTTTGACGCCGTAGCAGTTTGTTCTGGTTTACATCACAAACCATTGATGTTGGATGAGATTCCGGGAACCGAAAATTATCAAGGAGTAAAAATTCATTCTTCTTTACTGAAAACCGTCGATCAATTTAAAGGTCAACGAGTTGTTGTAGTTGGTGGTGGAGAAAGTGCTGCCGATTATACCCATGAATTATCTAAAGTCGCGGCGAAAACCTATATTTCTCTGAGAAAAGGTGTGGCAGTTTTAAAACGTTGGGGACTCGGAGATCTCCCAGGAGATTATGATTCTACTAGGGCAAAGGTTTGGCTGCCCCGAGAATTCCTGCATGATCTCAATGTTAGTTGCCGTCATAAAGATGAATATTCTGCTTTTAAAACTTTATATACTCTGATCGGCTTACCCATATTCTTACTAATGTTGCCCTTTGCTCCCGTTAAAACTTGGAACATCTTGAGTACGCTTTGGGATTGGAAAAGTTGGGTGGCATTATTTAAAGCACAACCTCGTCATGGTCCTGCTTGTGGCGTAAGTTTAAGTAAAGCTTGTGCCGAAATTTGTAGCGAAGTACCCCAAACCGAAGCTGAACTACAAGCCAGAACAATTCAAATTAAACGTACTCTGGAATGGTACTCCGGAGCGATGCATAACAGTCAACCCTTTACCAAAAGTCCTGACTTCCTCAGAGATATTGCCGAAGGTAACGTGGAAGTGATTCCTGGTTTAGTGGGTTATAAAGGTGGCAAAGATGTTGAGTTCCAAGGCGATCGCGTTGAAGAAATCGATGCGATCATACTCTGTACAGGGTTCCAGAGCATTTTACCTTTCTTGGAAACTCCTCGACTCGATGGTCGTACTCTCTACAAAAACGTCTTTATCCCTGAAGAATCTACCCTGGCATTTATCGGGTTTGCACGACCTAATATTGGTGCCATGCCGCCGATTGCTGAGATGCAAGCGAGATGGTTTGCTGGGGTATTAGCAGGTAGATTACAGTTGCCGAGCACTGAAAAGATGCAAAAAATCAGCGAGATGGATGCGGAACTTTATACTCAAAATCGTCAACTTCATGCCCAAAGATTGACTTCTTTGGTTGACTATCATGCCTATCTCGATGAACTAGCAAGCTTTATTGGTTGTCAGCCCAATTTATGGTTATTACTGTTTAAACCAAAAGTCTTTTTTGCCGTTTTGTTTGGGCCTTTTGCTTCTTTCCAATATCGGGTTCATGGTTATGGTGCTAATCCAGAAGCAGTTGATCAAGCCGTTTCTGATATTGATGCTTCTCCTAAAGAGAGAATTTTCCAACACGCGATCGTTTACTTCATTTTAAAACCTTGTTTTATGCTGCTCGATAAACTTGGCTTCAAGCGATTCCATCCTGTGTTTTAAGGTAGCGTGTACAGACAAGTTAATAGTCTTTCAACATAATGGAGCTCAGCCCCCTAGCCCCCTTCCTCGCGCGTTCCCTTGCGTCTTACGCCGACGCGGGGTCGCTCGTCAATCCTGGGGGAACAAGAGTTAAAAGTCCCCCAACCCCTCTTTATCTCCCCACCCCTTCCAACCTTCCCCTATAGGGGAAGACCATATGTTCTCTCTCCTTGAGGAGAGAGG
>JASJDR010000182.1 GCA_030065615.1 Xenococcus sp. MO_188.B8
AAAGTCCCCCAGAATTGACGCTTGCGAAGCTCTACCCGAAGGGTCTCGAACCTGCGGAATTTGTACTTGCGAAGCTCTACCCGAAGGGTCTCGAACCTGCGGAATTTGTAATCCGCAAAGGAACGCGCGAGGAAGGGGATTTAGGGGGCAAGATTAGCGCTAAACTCAGAATAATCAATATAAAAATAACTTCTGTGTACACGGTAGCCTTTCAGGAGAGGTTTGGAGAGGTGGGGATTTAGGGGGCAAAAATCTCAGAGACAAAACACAAGAAACTTCTGTGTACACGGTAGCCCCATGATATTGTCGTGAACATTGTTTAATTGGGTACAAGATAACTTACACTTACAAATATGGTTCGAAGCATTCCAATAATTGTGCATTAGCTTCCCATACTGCTTTTGCATCTCTAGCAGCTATAGCTTTATATAATTCTGCTAAAGTTCTTGTTGCGCAGGGCGGTAGTTCGCCACCTCTTATGTTATCTAGATCGTTTAATTCTAATTTTTCTAATTCTAATGTTTCGATTGATTCTAAATCTTTAATTTTAATCTTCATGACTTAAAATCCTTCCTCTATGTAACTACAAGAAAATCATAAAGTATTTCTTGTGAGGGTAATGTAATGCGAGATTAATTCGTAACCTTTATTAATATAATCAAGTGATTACTTATGTAATTAAAATGTAATCAAAAGTGAATGTTATTGAATTATATTGTAACAGTATGTGAATTATGTAATTCGCTCTCCGCCTCATGATTCTAAAATATATATTGAAAAGGGTAAGTTTACCCCCTCTGTTAGCTCTCACAATTGAAGCAATAAGTCCCAAATACCATTAAAAAAGATAGTCTTTTTACATTAAAGTCCCTATTTATCAAAAATTATGATGAATGTGTCTGACCTAGCTTTCCCCTAACATGTTTCTGGATAGCTCATGAACTCAAAATATAGAAAACTCTTGGAGAGGAAGATACACATTATTCCTTTACTTATATTTACTATTAGTACCGCAGGAATAGCATTGATGCCTAAGGCACTGACTCAAGAGACCCAATTAGTACAAAGCAGTACTTCCTTTACCGGCGGAGTACCCAAACTAGTAGGCGCTCAAGTCCCTCATAACGCGGTCAGATTTGTCTTGCCGAAGTATTATTTCACCCTTGACTTGCCAGCGGAGGCAAACCAGCCCTTAGGTCAGGTAACAATTCAGCAACAGGAAAACAGCGAAACCATTCAGTTTAACCTAGATAAGACCGAAGCTTTTGAAGGAACTCAGGACAACAAAGGTCAAGCGTTAGAGATCAAAGAAGTTACTCAAGATCCCCAAACAAATAGCATCAATGTAAGTTTCGAGCCGCCCGTTCCTCCAGGTACTACTATGTCTATCGGTTTACAAGCTAAGCAAAATCCCTCTAACGACGGTACTTATTTGTTTAGAATATCCGCTTTTCCTGCCGGCGAAAATCCGATGGCTTTAGATCTCGGCGTGGGAAGACTGCAATTTTACCAAGCATTTTAAATCAGAAGGAATTACGATATGAAGATGATCGAGACCCTCAAGCAATTAACCATTGTTGGTGTATCTGTGCTGGCTAGCATTGGCTGTTCGCTTAGCTTAGCTCCTTCAGTTCTTGCCCAAGTCCCCTCGACACCAGCAACAGAAAGTGACAATGGAATTATCATTGATGGGGATGATGACCCAAACCCAGTAACGATTTGGGCTTGTCTTCAAGGAGATAAAAAGATTAAAGTTGATGCCAAAAATTACAGCGACTGGCAGGAGATAATTGAGGGTACAGGATGGAAATGCTCTCAACCCGAACAGATACCGGTTGATGTCGGTGGCGATCTTAGATTTAATTGTGAACCACAAGATGGAACTCTCGGAATTCTAATAGTTACTTGGATGGAGGGAGCAGGAGGTCAGGAACAGATGCAAGCCTGGATGGAAGAGTTAGAATCTCAACCCAGCCAGAGCTGCCAGATGGGAAAAGTTGAATCTTGGGATGCCAAGTAAAATTTAAAGCAAGAGCAACGAGGAAATAACTAGGAGCAATAAGTATGATTAACATAAGAATTTACCAGTTGATAAGCGCAATCCTGTTCGCCTTTTCCATCTCGATTATGGGAGGAGAATTTTCTCCCGTAAAAGCTCAAGCAAATGATTCAGAACAGTTCTTCAATGAAGGAAGAGAGGAGTTTGAGCAAGAATCGGACAGACTTTTACAGCCCGATAAATCTGGCTCTGAACTGCGGTTGCCCGCTACAAATGAAACTCCATCGACATTAGAGGAAAGAGAAGAGGAAACATCGACAGTAGAGGAAATAACAGAGGAAAGTCCGGCTCCTAATGAAGGGCTGGGGCTTGACGAGAATTTGCCGGATCAGCCTGATAATGAGCAAATTAAAATTAGGTTTTAAATTTATGGTTTATTTAACTAATTAAAAACATGAAGAATCTCACTTTAGCTCTGCCAGTAGCAATGCTAGCTGCGGTTACACCAGTTTATGCCCAACCAAACCCAACCACTCAGGTGGAACTACTGTTTGTTCAGAATGCGGAATCAGTGGTTTATGAAAATGGAACCCTAACCCTCAAAGGCGTGAGTCCCTCAGTAATCTTTTTTAGCGATCGCCCTAAACGAGTTGCTGGTCACGTTGCCCTACCAGGGTTCCTAGACGCTTGGGACGAGGGCAAGGATAGTTTTGCTGAAGACCCGCCGAATGCTGCCCTCTCGATTGTCGGTGACGGTGCAGTTAACAGTGTTGTAGTAGAGATTGCCAATCCCCAACTAGAAGGGGACGAACTCTCTTACGACATTGTTCAGGTTTTGGAAGGGGAGTTACCCGCAACTGGAGGGACAAGTTCCTTATTTATCGACGATCTTTTTACCGAAAGTGAGAAGAAGGGTGCTGGTCGCGGAGCTGTTACAGGAGCTCTTTTTGGAGCTGCCGCAGGTGATATAGGTGCAGGAGCAGCAATCGGCGCTGGAATTGGTCTTCTTTCTAACTAATGTCGTTGAAGGGATGAAGCAGCCCCTGAAAATCGCGAGAGGTTCACTCGTTCCTCCTGGTCTGGCAAAGCAAGGCACTTCGTGGTCAGCCAAAGGCAGGCGCAGCGAGACCCGCGATTTTCAGGTTAGTAGCTAAAATTCCATGTTTTAAATCCTTAATCAATAATCAATACTTATTGTTAATAGAGGGACATCAGCAGTAGAAAAAACTTACCCTTTTGATTATGGGTTGAAAGCCTCGTTACTTAGCAGGTGATTCATATAAATTTTAGACATACAATCTTAATACATCAAAACGTTCGGTTATTGTACAATTCCCATAAGTTCTCTAATAGAGTTGAAGTATGGGGTTCTATTCACGAGTTGAATCGGTAAAACTTCAAGCAAAACTTGAGTATGTCAAACTGCTGATGTCATTAGCTGTAATTAATACTTTTATTAAGAATAAAATGTTCGATTATAAATCAATTAACAAGGTAAATAACTTCTATCAATCAAGTTTAAGCCGCTGGCTAGTTTCTCTCGCTTTAGGAGTAAGTACCACAGCCCTGATGGCAATGCCCCTTAAAGCGGCAGAAAAGATTTTCTTTTACTACAGTCCCTTAATTGATTCCCTGCGGGTCAGTTCCTTAGAACTGTTCGCTGAGGAGGGAACAGTCAATGAGGACCTTGGTTTTTATCTGAAACTGGCAGGAGTTAGTGACGAAGAAAAAAAACAGTTTCGGGAAATCCTCAATAAAAAAGTTGACCTCGAGCCAGTTGTCCTATCTCGCCTGCTTAACACTGATGAAGGAGAGCGCCTACTCAAATTTTTTGGGGAAGTGATCAATATTCAAGGTGGGGGCAATGGCCAATATGCCTTAAGGGGAGCAATAGTTGAAGCTGCTTTTGATGAGGAAGGGTTAACCTTGATGAATTTGTTCCGTCAATTGGCAACCAATGTCCAGTTTGATCTCAGAAAAGCAATTGCCCTACAGAAGGATCTGGAGCTGATTGTTCAGGCAACCAAGCAGTTTTCTGCTGAAATCGCGGGATTATCAGAGCAGGAAATCGCCCAAGAAACAGATGCAAATTTTGCACAGCTCCCAGATTTACGTGAATTGGGCACTTACGGCATTAAGCAACAAACTTGGAAGCTCTCCGATCGAGATCGCGATCACGCAGTGCCAGGCTCGCCTGATCGCAAAATGTACGTTAATGTCTATCAACCAGACCAGTGGCGATCGGGTAAAACCCCAGTGGTGATTATCTCTCACGGCTTAAGTTCTAGGCCAGAAGAGTTTACTGAAAAAGCCGAGCACCTAGCTTCCCACGGTTTTTTTGTGGTTCTACCCCAACATCCCGGTAGTGATGCCCAATACTCTAAAGAGTTCCAAACTGGTTTTCATAAGGATATTTTTAGCCTCAATTCCTTTATCGATCGCCCGTTAGATATCAGCTTTACTCTTGATGCCTTAGAAAAACGCAACGCAACTGATTTTGAGAACAAGCTCGATCTGGAAAATGTGGGAATTTATGGACATTCTTTCGGGGGATATACCGCCCTAGCCGTAGCTGGAGCTAATCCAACTCCTAATTTCGCGCAACTGGAACGGGACTGCGATCGAGAAGTACAACAATTTAATACCGCCTTATTACTCGAATGTCGAGCTTTACAGCTAGAACGTCAAGACCATAATTTCCGAGATGAGCGTATCCAAGCAGTTATTGCTTCCAATGCAGTTAATGCAAGTATTTTCGGCGATCAGGGCTTGAGTCAAATCCAAATTCCCGTTGCCCTGGGTGCCGGCAGTTATGACCCAGCTACGCCCTTTGTTTTCGAGCAGGCTCGTTCTTTTCCTTGGCTCAATGCTCCAGAGCGATACCTGGTGCTAGAAGAAGGAAAAACTCATATTGATTTATCTAAGCTGGATGGTGGGGCATCAAGATTACTCAAAACGGTTCCCAATCTCCATCTCCCCAGCCCTCAAATGATATCCAGTTATGAAACAGCTATGACATTAGCTTTTTTTGAAGTTTATATCGCCAATAATGATGATTATCGTCCCTATCTACAGCCATCCTATGCTGCCTATCTCAGTGAGGGAGAAGAGTTCAAAGCTTACATGATTACGGGGGCATCATCAGACAATTTAACTCAGGCGATCGAGCAATGGAAAAAAGAGCATGATGTAGCTGACTCAGAAACCAGCTCCCAAAATCAAGAATAAAGAGCAAACTAAAGAGCAAACTCATGAAGGAAACCCCCAATTATCTGCGGCAAGAAAGGGCAAGTCGCGTCTTAGCTTTTGATTATGCCCTTGGGATATCTATCTTAGGACTGATCCCAATTCCTGGCCTGCTGACGGTTAAATTAATCGTGGCTGGGGGTTTACTCGTTAAAATGCTCTGGGACATTAGCGTGAAATGGCAATTTGCCAGGGGACAAGATATTCTGGCCATTGCCGGTTATCTTTTCGGTTTTCTTGGCGCTTTGGCCATGGGATTTATGGCTTGGCTAACATTTTTTACAATTGGGCTATTTGTACCTTATTTAGGTAGCTTTAGGATCGCTGCTGCTTTGTTTACTTTAACTTGGGTGCTAGGGCAAAACACTAATCAATTTTATGCCAGTGGTCGCAAAAAAATTAACCAGGAGGTACTAGAGTGAAATTCAATCGTAGGCAGCTCTTACTGGGTGGAGTAGCAGCAGGAATTACTGCCACCACAGCAACTGATTATCGGGCTCGTCAAAAGCAAAAGCAGTTACAAGCTTTAGCAAAGCAACAAATGCCCCAAGACCAAGAAAGTCTTTTGCAAGCTGCTTTTCAAGCTGATGCTGACAGAATTTTCCAAGGGCAGAAGATTGTAGATTCACTGGCACTTACTCCTCCTAATATTCCCTATAATCGAGAGCTGTCAAAGCTACTCATTACATGCAGTAAAATTGCTACGCAACAGTATTTAACAGGCAAAACTATTCCCACCTATGATGGTTCGATTAAAAGCCTTCCTGCCTATACACCGAGACTAGATCGCTATACGCAAATAGCCTCTTTCAAGGGCCGAGAAGCACAAACCTCACAAACCGTTGCCGTCGAATTGCCAACTAATAATCAAAGCAATGCTTACGATCCTCTTCAAAGTAATCTGGATACGGCTGAAAACCAAATGGGGAAAGCGATTCAAGAAATGGTTAAATTGACAAAAGAAATCCCTGTTTATTTAGGATTTGTTTTATCTTCCCCAGAAAACAACATAGTGGTCTTTCGGGGAACCCAAACCAGAGTGGAATGGATCAACAATTTTACTGCTGTCCAAAAAGATTTCACTGACCCGAATTCTGGTCAATATTTCGGCAAAATTCACCGAGGATTTCTCAACAATTATTTAAGGATTGTCAAGCCTCTACCCCGAGAAGTGGCCCAAACCCTCGATCCCAATATACCTTGCTACGTTACCGGCCATAGCTTGGGGTCTTCTTTAGCAATTTTAGCAGCCTTAGATCTCGCCCTCAATGTTACTCAATTAAGACCACAAATTCAACTCTATACCTATGCCAGTCCCCGCGTAGGCGATCCTACCTTCGCCAGACTCCATGCCCAGCAAATACCCAATAGCTACCGAGTAGCTAATCTGTCGGACATTTTTACCTTGGTTCCTCCTACTCAAGCAGTGGGTACCTATGTTCATGTGGGACAGGCATGGTCATTTTTATCTCACCAAGAAGATTTTATGCCCAATCACGTAGTAGATACCTATCGGGCAGCGGTTGAGCGCGAAGTTGAAACTAACCGCGATCGCAATTTCCCCATCTCAGGTATAAATTAACGAAATTGTACTAAATGCAGCAGATTCTTAGACTGATTAAATCAATACTTAAAAGGCACTCATAATGCCTAAGAAGAAATACATCGAACAGGAGCTAACAATCTATGACTTCCAATTTAAAAACACTCATGAAAGCAACAGGAGTACCCCTGTCCTCGATCTTTGGCAGTGGTTTTCTGATTATTGTGCCGATACTTGCGGGGGCCGTGGGACCTTACTCTGTGTTCGCGATGTTTTGCGTCTGTGTTCTTGCTTATCTGGTAGGGAGTGTCATCCGCTACAACATCAAACATGTTGAACCCTTGCTTGCGAGCAAGCCAGCTAAGTCAACCTTGTCCTTGGAACGAGTCTCGGACCTCGCACTTGTAGGTGCCTACATCATATCCGTCTGTCTTTATCTACATATACTGTCGTCATTTGTGCTGGGTGGATTGGGTGCAGATACCGATCTCAACGAGAATATTCTCACCACGGCAGTTATCCTGTTCATCGTTGTGGTCGGGATAGTCAAGGGTCTGGGGATGCTCGCAGGACTCGAGCAAGTGGCACTTTACATTACCTTGCTGATTATCCTCCTGCTCTTTTGGGGTTTTGGGCAGTATGACGGGGCTGTCTGGCAGTCAACAGCCGGCATTACGTTGCCCCCGATGCTTGACAACACACCATGGCAAATTTTGACGATTGTCGCGGGGACGTTAATTGTCGTGCAGGGATTTGAGACGCCGCGTTACCTGGGGGGAGCATTTGATGCAGAGGTCCGGATCAGTGCATCCCGTTGGTCGCAGATAATCTCAACCGTGGTCTATATAATCTTCGTGGCATTGGCTCTCCCGTTGGTGCATACGCTGAACGGTCAGTACAATGACAACAGTCTTATCCAATTGGCAGGTACTGCTTCAGGACTACTCGTAGTGCCACTGATCGTCGCTGCGGCCTTGAGTCAGTTCTCAGCAGCCGTGGCGGATACACTCACCGCCACCGGCAACATGAAGGAAATTACGCGCGGAGAATTGGAGGTTAAATGGGGCAATCTTATGGTGGGAGGCGGTGCAATATTGCTGACCTGGTCGGCGAACACGCTTGAAATCGTGGCGATCGCATCGCGAGCCTTTGCCTTTTATTACATGCTGCAGTGTCTGGTCGCGATTAGTGTGACCCAATCAACAGCACAACGCTTTGGTTTTTTGCTATTGGCGGCAGTGCTAGCTTTTATCACTGTCTTTGCGGTGCCTGCAAGCTAGAACACCTATTTAGTAATTTGCTTTGTGGTTATCCTACATTACAAAAACATTTTTATCTCACCAGGAAGATTTTATTCCCAATCACATAATATATAGTTCTTTTTCTTTAATGATAAGTATTGGTACAAAATAGTCAGAATAGTTTACGGCCAGACTCGTCTTAAATTGAGAACAAACTCAGGTAGAATTTCTTCGCCTGACAAGTTCTGGGGATTTTCCAACAGTTCTACCTCTCTTTCGGGGCGATAAATCTCCACTCGTCGATTTTGGGGGTCAATTAACCATCCTAGTCTAGCTCCGTTATCGATATATTCCCGCATCTTAGCTTGCAGCTTAGGGAGCCTATCAGATTCAGACCGCAATTCAACAACAAAATCTGGACAAAGCGGAACAAATCCCTTTCGTTGTTGAGGAGTCAGAGATTCCCAACGTTCTCGACTGACCCAAGAAGCGTCGGGAGAGCGGTCTGCCCCATTGGGAAGTCTAAACCCAGTAGAAGAGTCAAAGGCTTCCCCTAATTCTTCCTGCGCCTCAAACCAGTTTCCTAGTTGGGTACTGATACTGAGATTGCGTCTGCCTGATTCACCTCCTGTGGGAGGATTCACGATTAAATCTCCTTCTGACGTGCGTTCTAATTGTAAGTCACGATTTGCTGCTGCTAACGCCTCAAACTGTTCTTGGGTCACCTGGAGAACTAGTTTACTGGGCAATTCAATAGATAAGGTTTCGGTTTGCTTTGATTTATTTATCATCATTCTCGCGCAGATTTGTAGCTGGGGTGACGATCCTCATTATACTGCTCTGTATTTTGCTGTAGGTAGTTAGATTTAATGACTACGTCTACTAAGTAGTAGCAGAAATTAGATTAATTAATCGTTACATAATGTGGTTAATCTTTACATAATGTAGTTCGTAGTTATTATACACTACATAAACAACTATAAATAGAACAGGATTTAAATTTCAAATAAGGTCAAACTTTTTGGAAAACTCTATCTGCGTCGTTGGCAAAAGCTCAATAATCGTTGCGGAAAAAAAATATATAGGCAGTTTCACTAGGAAAGTAAGCTTATGTAGAACAGGAATGTTCGGTTTTTATTTCACCAGAGAGATTTTATCCCCAATCACCTAGTAGATAACTATCGAGCGGTAGTTGACCGCGAAGTAGAAACTAACCGCGATCTCGTAGAGACTACCGAAGGTCTTGCGCATTGCCAGCCTTTAGCTGACCACGAGGAACGAGTGAACCTCTCGCGATTTCACCATCTCAGGCATAACTTAACCAAATTAAACAAAATGCAGAATATTCCTCGACTAATTAAATCAATCCTTAAAAAGCCCCCATTTCGTCAATTTTTTGTTTTGTGGAAAGCTATCACAGCTAGTTGGCATATTTATCTGGAAAAACCTGTACCCACTGAGGAACTTGCCCATGCTCGGGAAGCTGCTTCCCTTCCTTCTTTTGGTTTCTTTTTCTTGTTGATTACTGCTACGGTAATCGCTACCAATGGACTTTTAGTCAATAGTAGTGCTGTTATTATCGGAGCTATGATTATTGCCCCTTTGATGAACCCAATTTTGAGTATGGCCTTTGGCATTGTTACAGGAGATACGATGCTCTACCAGCGTTCAATAGTAACTGTTGCCCTAGGAGCTTTAACTGCTATTTTCGTCTCCTATTTGATCAATCTTTTACTGCCGATTGAGCTGGTGGGTTCAGAAATTATAGCTCGAACTAGTCCCAATTTAATTGATTTAGTAATTGCCGTTGCTGCTGGAGCTGCCGGTTCTTTTTCCTTGACCCGCAAAAGCATTGCCAGTTCTATTGCTGGGGTTGCGATCGCCGTTGCTTTGGTACCCCCTTTATGTGTCACGGGAATTGGCTTGGGGATCGGAAGTGAACTGGCGACCCAGATTGGTCAGGTAAAAGTCACTAGTTTCGATGTAGCTACAGGTTCTTTTTTACTATTTTTGGCGAACTTAGCGGGAATTACTTTTACTGCTTGTCTGGTCTTTCTTTCCCAATCCTATGGGGGGATAAAACAAGCACTTCGACTAATTATAGTTTGGTTGGGCATTATAGCTTTGTTATCTATTCCCTTGTCCAATTCATTCAAGAAATTTGTTATCCAGAACCGCATTACGTTGCAAATTCAGCAAATCAGAAAGAACTACCCCGAAATTAGGAAAAATTCTCATATTCAACATATTGGAGTTCGACTAAAAGACGACCAGGCATTGGTTACAGTTACAACTATTGCTCAAAAAGGGGCAATTACCGATGAATACATTAAATCCGCTAGAGATACAATCTTAGATTCTGTATCAAAAATGGGAATTGAATCTGTAGAAATAGTTTTAAGGGTAGCTCCTGTAGATTCTGAGGAATATCGATTTTAATTATTAGAAAATTAAATCATACATTGACAACATAAACCACTAAACCTCTCATCAATTAGTACAGTCAATCGTTATTTCAAATAGCTCAGGCCATAGTTTACCAGTAACAAATAGTCTATCCTCTTCAGTATCATAGGCAATCCCATTTAAAACAGCATCTAGATTGGCTGCTATACTAGGATTTCGCAACCCAGACAGATCAATCCATCCCAATACTTGACCAGTTGTGGGAGAAATTCGGGCAATGCGATCGCTTAGCCAAACATTAGCAAAAATTTCACCATCAATATATTCAAGTTCATTTAATCTATCAACTGGTTCACCGCGATCGCTTACTGAAATCTGTTTAACTTCCTCAAAAGTCTCAGGATCTAGGAAGAAAAGACTATCTGAGCCATCACTCATGATTAAACTATCCCCATCGTGAGTTAATCCCCAACCTTGAGTAGAATAAGTAAACTCCTGTAACGGCTCAAAAGATTCGCGATCATAAACAAAACCGACTTGAGAAACCCAAGTTAGTTGTATAAGTTGATCTTCAAATACTGTAATTCCTTCACCAAAATATTGATCCTCTAAATCAGTACTTTGCAGAACTGTACCAGTCTCTAAGTCCACTCTCCGCAGAGAAGAAAGACCATTTAATCCTGTCCCTTCGTATAATTCTCCATCAGAGTAAACCAAGCCTTGAGTAAAAGCATTTTCATCATGAGGATAGGTATTTACTATTTGATAGCTACAGCTTTCTGCCTGAGAAAAAGGAGAAATTTCAGATGCCGAATCGATCATGTTCTAGCGCCTCAAATCTTTGGGTTTCATTGATCATAATAAACCACCAACGAGACTAACTAGAGCCTGTGAAGTATTTTACAACATTAAATCAAGAAAAATAGTTATTAATTTCGATAACGATTGTAGATTTGAATGCCCGGTCTCATTGCTTCAAGGAGTATGCGATTTGACAGATGAGGAAATAGCTAAGGTTGAGCTAACACCTGCTGGATGGGGTATAAGCTGGTCAGATGCCGATCTTGATTTTGGCGTAAATGAGCTAGTTCAGGGAATATTTGGCACCAAGGCTTGGATGAAGGAAATTGCTGCCAAAGGCGGTCGTTCTAGATCCGAAAAAAAACAAGCTGCTTCTAGAATCAATGGAGCAAAAGGAGGTAGACCAAGAAAATTCGGCTAGATTAGCTGATTTCGTTCAACAATAGGAATTAGCTTACTTAGTCGAATGTGGGGGAGATGGCTTATCCAGTTGATTCAATTGCTGTTGGAGGGGATCAATCCGAAAACCTGGGGCATCATAATCTTGAGGTAAGTAATTTTCAGGAATAGTATTTTGATTACCATCGCGGATCGCTGAATAATGGGGGGACATAATTTCAATACCCACTTCATTGCACTTGTCCTGAATGTTTTCATAGAGTTCTGAATAGGTCTTGATCATCAACTGAGGATTTTCCGTGTAAGCTTTTAACTGATAGCTGACATAATAATCATCGAGACTGATTTGGACAACAAAAGGAGCAGGCTCTTTGATGATGTGGGTGGTTGCATTGGCTGCTGATATTAAAGTTTGATAGACTTGACGCCAGGGCACGTCATAACCTAGGGTAATATTCGCGCGCAACAATAGCGGGCGCTTAAAATCCCGCATCGCCGCAGTGTAATTAACAATATTGCTGGCTACAATACTCGAATTGGGAATGGTCACGACTTCGTTATCGAGTGTACAAATGCGAGTTGAGAGGATTGTTTTTTCGACTACATCTCCTTTAATATTATCAACTTCAATGCGATCGCCGATTTGATAGGCGCGGGTGTAGATAATAATAAATCCTCCCACAAGACTAGCCAAGGTTCCCGCTCCACCAATGGTTACTAAAGCACCAATAAAAATTGAAATTCCTTGAAAAGAAGCTGAATCTGCCCCAGGCAAGTAGGGATAGATTAAAGCTAAAGTAAAAGCAACTATTAAAAAAACAGATAACTTGTAGGTCGGTCTGGCCCAATCGGGGTAAAATCCTGGCAGAGAAATGGTTTCATTTTCTATCGCCAGAAAAAACCGCTTGCAAGAGCGAATTAAAAAATAAATCACCGCAACGGTAGCAATAATAATAAATATATTAGGCAGATAATCCAGAAAAGCATTCCAGCCAACGCTCAGAGTATTGGAGATGCCACTCGAAATTGCGTCACTCAATTTTTGAGTTAAGGGGAAGAAACTCAAAATCAAAGGAATAAAAAGATAGGTGACGATGAGGATGACACTCCAATAAATAATCTTGTGAATTGCATAGAGTAGCCTATATAAATCCAAACCGATAATGTTGAGCCATTGCCCGAATCCAGAATGAGCCTGATTATCAGTAGTCAGATGTCTGCGTAGCCAATTTTTATAAAAATTTTCGTTAAATTTATGGACCCAGCTGAGTGTTCTCATAACAACGATGAAAGCGAACAGGGAGAGAATGGTATAAATGGCAGAGCGGAGTATCTGAGCAAAACTACGATCTTCGCGGTATTGGGCAATTGCTGCTTTTATTACATTGGCATATTCATTACTTAGCTCATCTAAAGGTCGATTGACTGCTTGAGCATCTTCATTCGTTAAGATGAGAATTTCCCTTTCCGAGGAACTAACCACGAAGACGTTTTCAGCCATTTTTTCAGATTTCACTGAATCAATACTTTGGGAATAATCTTCGGCTACACTTTGGATTCTAATAGCAACTCTTTCGGCTCGCTCGCTGGAAGAAATATTCTGAAGTTTACTTGTAAGAGAAAAAAGTGTTGATTCGTTAAAAACGACAGGAGCAGCTGACTTGTCAGCAGTTACTTTCTCTTGAGGAGTTACTTTCTCTTGAACATTTGTACTGCCATTTTGATCATTATTAGATCGATCGCTTTTAGACGCCTCCTGTGCCATAACTTGTCCGAGAGTTATCTGTTCTCTGTCTCCAGACATTTTTGCTGAGAAGTGACCCAAAGGATGAATAATAACAGTTAGACAGGTAAGTATAATAAAAGTAATCAGAAATTGACGATATTTTTGCATAGTTTAGGGTTATTTAAATTAAACTGATTTATCATTTAAATAAAACTTTTTTGCTAATGTTTTTCCAGTTTCTTGTTCTATTGTGCTTGTAGCTTTATGCTTTATTGATTAAAGCGAAAAAATAGTGATTTAAATGAAATATATATAAAAAGTATAATATCAAGTTGAGTTCTAAAGCGATCGCTGGTCAATAGCAATTACTTGTCCCTTCGTGATTTAGCTGACAGCTTCTATTCTATTCAGAAAACATTGCCGTAATTGCTCTGATTTTAAATTGGCAAATAATCTCATAAATGTATCTTGAGAGAAAATCCCTTGAAGTAATTCTAAATACTGCTGTAACCACTCCTTTTTGGCATTACCATCGTGTTCAATCTCGACCCAATTATTATTCAAATGTTAACAATAAATTTAAGACGATAATTTTATTTTATGAATCTCACAATAAGTTTAAATTAAAAAATCGTAAAAATAATAAATTTCGCAATTATTTTTAACTTAATATTAAGTATATACTTAAATTATTGTAAATAACTATAAACATAATTATTTTAATGGTAATATTTCTTAATTTCATGTGCTTTCTTTTATTGTTTAATAATTATAAGTTAAGAATATTAAATCATAGACTTTAACTTATAAAGTGGAGAAAATGAATTTACCTATTATTGAAGTTAATATCGAAAATTTCTCAAATGAAGTAATCGAAGAATCTAATGATAAATCTGTATTGGTTTTCTTTCACGCGACATGGTGTCATTTTTGTCAAGACCTATCTCCCAGATTAGAAAAACTTTCTTGTGATTATGACTTAGTTTTCACAAAGGTTGATGTAGAGCAAAATCCCGAATTAGTTCAAGAATTTGGAGTTGAGGCTTTTCCTGATGTTAGGCTGATTGAAAATGGTGAAGTAACTGATGCTTTTTTAGGGGCATTACCAGATCCTCTAATCATAGATTTTTTCTTCCGCAACGAACTTCAACCTAATAATCTCTTATTGAGTGGAGAGAATGATGATATCGTATTGGGTGGAACTGAAAACGATCAACTAGATGGTGGATCTGGCAATGATGAATTGTCTGGTCTTGAAGGAAATGACCAACTTTATGGTAATTCTGGTAATGACACTCTCCTAGGTGGGGATGGTGATGATCTGTTGATTGGCCATTCTGGCAATGACAGTCTTCTGGGTGGAGATGGTGATGATCTATTGGTTGGGGTTGATAGATTTGCTCAAAATCCTGGTCAAGGTGAAATTGATATCATTACTGGTGGTGTTGGCAAAGATAGATTTGTTTTAGGAACTAATAATCAGGTTTTCTATAACGATAGACCATTAGCCAATCCTGATACTGATGGTTATGCTAGGATTACTGATTTTACCAGCGATCAAGATGTTATATGGTTGGCACAAGGCTTTAACTATAGTCTGGGTTCATCACCGATTGACAGTTTATCAGGTACAGGAATTTTTGTTGAGAACCAGTCTGGGACAAATGAATTAATTGGGGTTGTGCAAGATGTAGAGCCTCAGTCTCTAGCTCTAGATAATTCTAGCCAATTTATTTACTACTAATACTAAATCCGATTCTAAAACCCGACTTTTAAATTGGAAGTCTTGAATGGCTTTAAAAGCTCCTGCTTTCTGCCCCCTGCCTTCTGCCTTCACACAACTTTTAAATGGTGTATCT
>JASJDR010000183.1 GCA_030065615.1 Xenococcus sp. MO_188.B8
TCAGCAATTAATCCCTCTAAAATAGTTTCTAGCGATCGCTCTTGTAAAGGATTTTTCCTAAGGGTTGCCACAGAAGCTCGAATATTTGCCAATGCTTCTTTCCCTAACTTTCTGGCTTTAGCTAAATGATTAGCAGCCTTATCTGGTTCTTGAGTCAAGAATAAAGCCGTATTCTCTAACTGAATACTTTGAGCCGTCAAATAATGACCTACTGAATCATGGATTTCCCGCGCAATGCGATTTCTCTCCTGTAAAATTGCCTGATTTTCTATTTGTAAGGCATAGTCGCGCAATCGACGATGAGCTGTGATTAATTTAGTTCTACTTTCATGCTCGGCTAAAACCGCACCGACTAACAAGAGGACAAATGCTAAGACCAAGGCAAATAATAATGCTGAATTAAAAGCGAAACCAAACAACACCCTTTGTAGTTCTTCTGGTGGTAAGCGTCTTAAAACTCGTGGTAATGGTCTACCTAAAGGGATACCAAAAGGATTAATTCTCATCAATGACATCATCTGGATCGAGAAAAAAGACAGATAAGCCAAAATCGCAACCAAAATTCTGCCACGCCAAGGAAATAATAAACAAGCACGAATTACGACTATTAATAGTAAAGCGGGAAAAACCCTTTCTCCTCTTCCTACTAATAATGCGGCTAACCAACTTAAAGCCAATCCCCCAGTGATATAAATTACCCTGACAAATTTAGAGCCAAAAGGCAATTTTAAACCGATTATTCCCAAAGCCGCAACGCATAAAATTGCACCTAAATTGAATAATGGTGAATGGGATACCCAATGATGGCGGGTATGGGGAATTGCAAAAGTAAGCGTAGCAAGCAAGGCAATTCCCAACAATACCCACTCTACATACAGCAATAATCGAAAAGGATGTTTTTGCCAAATATTAGTCATTGATCATTGATCATTAAACATTGATCATTGAAAGTCTTTTAACGAGAAATTCTACGATCAGGACTTCTATCTCATCTGAGACCATCAATATATTAATTATCAACTATCAATTATCAATTCATCTAGTCCTAAAGTACCAAACCAATTTAGGAATATAGATCGATGTAATAAACACTCTAATTTTTTAGTATGAAATTGTAAGAAATAAACAACTTGAAAATATTAAATGCTCAATGCTTAAACTCGCGCGTTCGGGGGGCGTCCTAAAGGATACCCCTTCGGATAAGGAAACCTCTCGGGGCGCGTTCCCTAGATGAGTAAAACTCATCGGGGTCACACCGCAGGGTCGAGACCCTTCGGGTAGAGCTGCGCAAGCGTCAATGTTTAATGGAGAAAAGTTATGAATAGATATATGATTTCAGCAATAGCAACAGCTTTGTTAATCTCTCCTTCAGCTGTTAATGCTGTTTCCCTAAATTCCGAAACTAATAATCTTGCCGAATCGCACCCCGCTTTGCGGATCTCGGAGAGATCGCCTGTTACCCAATTAGCACATCAGAATTTTCATCAAGGAAAAAGAAGAGGTGGATATGGTGGCATGAAAAAAGTTTTAGAACAACTAAATTTAACACCAGAACAGTCCCAACAAATTGAGGCGATTCACGAACGGTTTCACTCCGACAATGAAACTTTATATCAAGAAATGCGAACCAATCATCAACAATTGCGATCGCTTTTAGCCAGTGATGCTTCTGAAGAACAATTACGACAACAGCATCAAAATATTCAAGGTTTACATCAACAATTAGGGAATAATCGCTTTGAAACTATGTTGCAAGTCAGAGAAATTTTAACTCCCGAACAACGTACTCAAATGGCAGAATTAATGGAACAAAAACGAGGAAGAAGAGGTTACCCAGATTTTGAGAATTAAGATTGATTCAGGTAAGAGGAAAGATTTAAAAATCCAGGCCGGCGAATATAATCTGTAGTATGAGGCTTGAAATAATAAATTTTTCTTTAATGTTAAAACCTGTAACATAGATGGCTATTTAAGTCAGCCATCTATCTTCTTCCCAAAGCGAAAAAGGCAATTATAAATTACTATAAATTGCTTTTTCTAGCCTTATCACTCTCTAAACTTGCGATAAAAAAACATAAATATATCATCCTCCCTCAGTCGCCAAACTGTATAAAGAATTGACACTATAATTAGCTTTATCCATAGAGCTAAAAATATAAAACTAAACAAGAAAACTGCCAAACCAATCAGCCCAGTAATCTGTGCTACGATTTTATCTTCAGTTTTTATACAGATATAAAGCAAGATGATTGGAATCAACAATTTTGCACAAGAAGCAATCATATCCATGGCGTAAGTATTATATTAAGTTTTTAAAGTGTTTGCTAGGGTAAAAGACTTTCTTTAAAGAGCAACCTACATTAGCCTTATTTATTAAATTAACTTAGTATAATGATTTGGCTGAATGTTAAGAAAGCTTAAGTTTTAATAAGTATATTTGTTTTGAGATAATATGACAAGAGGTTTCGTTGCCAAAAATATTAACTTACGGAAATTACCCTGGTTCTGCTGCAAAAAACAGGAACTAATTTACAGTTAATTTGATATTTTAATTAATGCTTAACTATGTAAACTCAAAGAAACTATTCAAAAGATTTCATTCATTCTCTCTCTACAATGTAGCCAAATGGCAAAATTGATTGAACAACATAGGGGAAGAAGAGGCAATTCCAATTTCGGAAATTAATAGCTTTGAGCTCAATATCCTAAGTTTAAATGCCCCAGCAAAATTGTTTATTCATTTTTCCCGAACACTTATCTTCACTATTTTCTTTTATGGTGAACAGCTACTTAAGAAGCATTGATCAGAGATAAAGAATCAAAATTATCAAAAATAGATTCCACTTCTTGAGTACTTAAAGGCTTAGCAAACAAATATCCTTGACCTTCATCACAGCCCAATACCCTGAGATAATCTTTTTGCTGAGGTGTTTCTATTCCCTCTGCTACTATAGTCATCCCTAACTGTTTTGCTAGGGTAACAATTGCCTGAATAATTTCTGATTTGTCCCCATCTTTGCCAATGCGATCTACAAAAGAACGATCAATTTTTAATGTGTTGACAGGGAAGCGGTGTAAGTGACTCAGAGAAGAATAACCAGTACCAAAATCATCAATGCTTAACTGAATCTTTCGTTGTCTCAGTTTTTGAAATAACAGAGTTGCTGATTCTGCATTATCCACAATGGCACTTTCAGTAATTTCTAGCTTTAAACTTTGACTATCAAGTTGCGTCTCTTGGAGAATCTGATCAATTTTCTCAATTAAATCGGGTTGGCAAAACTGTTTCGCAGAAAGATTAACACTAATTTTTAAGTGATGTATTGAATGTTTTCGCTGCCAAATACTTAACTGGCGACAAGCTGATCGCATTACCCACAGACCCAGAGGTACAATTAGTCCAGTTTCTTCGGCAATAGGGATAAATTCTCCTGGAGAAACTAAATTTCCTTCTGGATGATGCCAACGTACCAGAGCTTCAAATCCGAGCAAAGCTCCTGTATCAAGAGAAATGATTGGTTGATAATAAACTGCCAATTCTTGACGTACCAGAGCCAATCTTAAATCAGTTTCTAACTTCAATCGTCTGGAAGCATTACGGTGCATCTTGAGATTAAATACCTGATGGCAAGCTTTGCCATTTATTTTAGCCTGATACATTGCTGTATCTGCATCCCTTAATACATGCTCTGCTAGTTTATAATCTCTTGTCCCCAAAACAATACCAATACTGGCACTAATAAATAATTGATGTCGTTTAACTTCAAATGGTAGTTGGAGTTTATTTTGAATTTTTTGGGCGATAAAAGATGCTTGCTCGATACCAGAAAGTTCTGACAAAAGAACCATAAATTCATCACCCCCAAAACGAGCTAAGGTATCGGAAGCTCTGAGACAAGATTCTATACGACGGGCTATTTCGTTCAAAACTTGATCTCCTACTAAATGACCAAGAGAATCATTGATTAACTTAAAGCGATCACAGTCGAGAAACAATACCGCAAATAAATGCTCCCGATCTTGCTCTAATTGTCGAAGCAGATTGTTTAATCGCTGCATAAAAAAAATGCGATTGGGTAAGCTTGTCAGCGGATCATACATTGCTAAATGCAACAGCGTTTTTTGAAATTGTTCAAAGCGAAAAATTTTTTGTTGTAGTTTTTTATTAACTTGCTCTAGTTTACTAGTGCGTTCACGTACTCTTTGCTCTAATTCTAAGTTGAGTTGACAAATTTTTTGTTTAGCTTCCACAATCGCGAGTTGATTATTCATGCGTACTAAAACCTCTTCCAGTTGAAAAGGCTTACTTATATAGTCTGCTCCTCCCACAGCAAAAGCTCGTTTCTTGTCTGATACCTTGTCTAAGGTACTTAAAAAAATTACAGGAATCTCCCTTGTGCTTTCTGTTGCTTTAAGCTGTTCACAAACTTCGTAACCATTCATTTCAGGCATTTTAGTGGCGAGTAAAATCAGATCTGCCCAACCTGATTGGGCAACTTTCAATGCAAGCTTCCCATTAGTAGCACTACAAACCTGAAACCCTTGCCGTTGAATAACAGTCGAGAGTAAATTTAAATTTTGTGGATTGTCGTCAACAACAAGAATTTTTTTTGTAGGAGGCTGAAAGTTCTGAATATCCACAAGCTTACATAAGAGAGTTGGAGCAAAACAATAGCAATATCTATACCCCGTGTGTAACTTTTTTTTAGCCATTGATTTTAGTGGCTTATAGAAATAAGACTTTGCCAAAAATAAGCTTAGTACCCTATTTTTTCGGAGAAAGTTGCATACGGCGCAATATCTATAGTAGTAGGTATCACTATAGATATTACTATATATTAATAGATATTAATATATTTTCGCTAAATTGTATTTTTGGAAACATTTTGCGAGTCAATATACATTTTTTAAGTCAATATCTGATGACTTATTGTCACAAAATTGTATTTTTATTTTATTCTGAGAAAATTAGAAAACTCCAGTAGAATAATGCATCTTCGTAAATAATAGACAATTATCAAGACAAATCTACAGGTTTTGGCGAGCCCTCATAATTATAATAAAGTAAATTTTCCGAGAAGAAAGTTGAATTGCAAGTAAAACAAATTAAGATTTAATTAATGAAGTTGAGACTAAATTAAATCCTTTGTTGATTAGCTGATTATATTCCCTTATATCAAGTCCGTTTAAAATCAATAGACAGACTTATGCGAGAAGTATTGAACTTGATTCTTGATGAAGTCCATCGAACTCAAGTATTTCAAGGATTTATGGTTTGTATTGTCCAATTTCCGTTAGATTGTAATTGATACAAGCGACGATTTTGCGGTTCTTCTCTTAATTCCAGATGATCTACTTTTTGTGGTGTTAACAAGAGCAAACAGAAATTAGTTACAGGCTCATGAGCTGAAGGTGTTTCAGGAGTAAATAAAGTTAAATCATCCGATCTCGCTTCTCCTGGATTGGGCCACATAAATTGCGATCGCGCATTGTCAGATATTTTTTGCCAAGCAGCTTTACGAGCAGCTATTAACTCTAAATCATCGTTATCACAATCAACTAACTGCAAATATCCCGAAATACGAAATTGTTCTCTAGTTTTCGTAAAATACCAACATATTTCTCCCCAGGGTTGATTGAAAATCTGAGCAGCCTTCTGACTACGAGAGTCAGTAATAATTTGAATTGTGTTGGTAGATTCGAGAAATCCCCGAAAAACTACTGTGCGATTTTTCGGTAATCCTTCAGGACTAACAGTCGCCAATTGAAAGTAACGACTATGATGTTTAGCACGATTGCGATGGAGCGCACTCGCTAGACGCGATCGCCATTCTGGTAAGTTGTTACCCATTTAATATTAAATCCTGTTGATTAAGGCTGAGGGCTGAGGGCTGAAGGATTATAGCCTAATCAATAACTGATAACTGATAAATGTTCAATGTTTAATGTTCAAGGTTTACCCTTGTAGTTTTTTTCCTAATAACTGATTAGTTAATTTAGGATCGGCTTTTCCTCCAGTTTTCTTCATCACTTGTCCAACAAAGAAACCTCTAAGTTTAGTTTTTCCATTACGGAATTTTTCTAACTCATCAGGATGGGAAGCCAAGACTTCATCAATAATCTTTTCAATTTCCCCAGTGTCAGAAATTTGAATTAAACCTTTCTTCTCTACTAATTCTTTAGCAGAACCACCTTTAGTAAGCAATTCAGGTAAAATTTCTTTGGCAATTTTGCCGCTGATGGTACCCTTGGCGATTAATCCCACTAATTCGGCAAGAATTTCAGGTTTTAAGGCTATTTCACTAATTTTGAGATTATTATTCTTGAGATAAGCCGCAATATCACCAATTAGCCAATTTGCTACTTGTTTGGCATCTACGACCGTCGAGATCGCTGCTTCAAAATATTCAGCTAAAGCGCGATCGTCAGTTAAAATTCTGGTATCGTAAGCCGATAAGCCATAATCTGTTTGATAACGATGGCGTTTAGTAACAGGAAGTTCTGGTAATTCTGCTTTCCAAGTTGCCAATTGCTCGGAAGAGACTTCGATAGGCGGTAAATCGGGTTCAGGGAAATAACGATAATCACTAGAGCCTTCTTTTAAACGCATACTCTTAGTACGTTGGCTGCCTTCATCCCAGAGACGAGTTTCTTGGTAAATTGGTTCCTCGTTTTCGATCGCTTCGATTTGTCTTTCTATTTCATAGTCGATCGCTTTTTGAATGGCACTAAAGGAGTTCATATTCTTGATTTCTACTTTAGTACCAAATTCTTTTTGTCCCACAGGACGCACGGAAATATTGACATCACAACGCAAAGAGCCTTCTTGCATCTTGCCATCACTAATTCCCAAGTAAAGCATGATCCGACGCAATTCTTGAGCATATTCGGCTGCTTCTTTCCCCGAACGCAAATCGGGTTCGGAAACAATCTCGACTAAAGGCACACCGGCACGATTAAAGTCTACTAGAGAATAGGTCGAACCATCAAGGCGATCACTTCCTCCATGGTTAAGTTTGCCGGCATCTTCTTCCATATGCAAACGAGTAATGCCAATTTTTTTACGAATCGGTTCAGCCTTAGGTTTATCAGCGATTTCAATTTCGATCCAGCCATGTTCGCCAATGGGAAGATCGAATTGGGATATTTGATAATTTTTAGGTAAATCGGGATAAAAGTATTGTTTGCGATCAAATTTACTATAGGGTGCAACCTGACAATTGATAGCTAAACAAGCTTTGACTGCATATTCGAGAACTTTTTCATTGAGTACGGGAAGCACCCCAGGATAACCGAGACAAATCGGAGAAACATTAGTATTGGGGTTATCGGGGTCAAATTTAGTAGATTCGCTACTGAAAATTTTCGTTTCGGTATTAAGTTGACAATGGGTTTCTAACCCAATCACAGCTTCGTATTCTGTTTTTGCTGGCGCAGCACTTGTCATAATGTATCGCTAGAGTAATGATTATCTATGGGTTCCTATTTTATCGAATTAAAGTATTAAAGGATTGATAGACTTAAGGGAAAATGGGGAGATAGGGAAAATTTCAAACCAATGAACTATCTGTTATATGTATAAAATCGGTTTCTGCATCTTCGCCAACTTCGCCCACGAAGGAAAAGGAGCGAATCAGGTTGAAGATCTCCCGTGTCATTTCTGATAAGGAGAGATCGCTCGGGAGAAGAGTGGTATGTAAAGCATCATGCATAAGTTTCTGAAACTCATTATCAAGATATTGTTCGCTATTGGGTAGTTTGTAGTATTTGAAAAAGTCGCGGAGAGGAGTCTGGAGATGTAGCTTTTGTAAGGTTTTTTCAGCTTTCTCAGGAGTTCGTCTTTCTTCAAAGCAGCTTTCGATATTATCGAATATGCCGCGCATCAAGTCAGGATAGCGACCAGAGAGGGCAAGTAGAGCCAGGATCGTTTTCTGTACTCGGAAGCTGGGTTTAGTAGCTCGGGTACGGCATACAATTTTGAATAGTTTATAGACATTGGTGAGCCGTTTGAGGGTGCGGGGCGAAAGGTCAACTTCTCTACAGCATTCCATCAATATATTAAATTCTTGACGACTAAATTCGCTGAATTTTGCTCCTCCTGTAGCGTTATCTTGAATGACAATTTGGGAACGCAAATATTTGTCCAAACTGGATTCCATGATAGGACGCACTCGGTAAGGTAGTTGGATGATTTTTTCGAGATAATCTGTACCAGAGGGAGAGCCACGATGGGAAAGGACACCTTGATAATATTTTTCTAGGGCACGGGTAATATAACGTTCATCAATCGCTAGGACAGCGATGAAAAGGGGCGTTTTAACTAGAAGTTGGACTGCTTCAAGAACTTCAACAACCCGATCTGGTGGACAGCGATCTAGATCATCAATGTAAACCACTACACGGGCTGGCCCTCTGGGAAAGACTTCTTTCAATTCTGTTAATTTCCTTTTATATTCTTCACTGTCGTACTTGGGGGGAAGTAAACGACGGCTAAGTTTGTTTAAGTCTTCTTTGACAAAATGCATTAAACCCAAATGGCGATCATAAGTGCCTTTCTCAATGCGACGAGAAACAAAATCTGATAAAGAAGAATATAAATTTTTGGGCATCTTTTTCTCTACAATTTTAACTTCTTGTTCTACTTCCTTTTTCTGTCCCTTTAGCATGTCAAGTTCTTTTTGGAGGCGATCAATCTGTTCTTCTTGGTGCTTTTGCAAACGCTGCTTTTCTCTGATGATAACTGTTCGAGATACTTTAATTTGCTCCTCGCAGTCTGATAGGATATTTTTTGTTTGTTCGTACCAGTGTTGAGCTTTATTCCAGAGTTTTTGCCCCATGCCAAGGGCAGGAATAAAAGGAGTCAGAAAAGCCACTAACTGAGGGATTACCGCATTAGGTATTTTCCAGGCAACGATGCTAGGAATAGCAATAGAGCCTATGGCAAAGGCAACAAAAATCACAATAAATGCTATATTTTTCTTCGCCCATTTTGTGATAATTGTTAATGTGTAAGGCTTTCCATCTGAATCTTTACCTTCAAGGATGTTTGAAATCACTTCATGGATATTTTTTTTAAATTCTTGAAAAGACTTTGTATCAAAATCTTGAGGTAGTTTTTCAGTGATTTGGTTTTGTAAATCAGTAAAAGCTTGAGTGCCAATTCTTTTTTTTAGAACTACCCCTGCAACTACTAAAATTTGATTAACCTGATTGACTAATTCTTGAGCTTCTGGTTTTTGGATATTTTTAAGGAATGTTTGTTTTTCTTCTAATTTTGTTTGCTTTTCCTTAATAATTGATTCGAGCTTATTTAGTTCATTTTTTTTAGTCTCTAATTCTTGGCTTTTTTCTTCTTTTTTGGCTTCACGTTTATTCCAAAGCAGTTGATCAATTTTGTCTTTTTGATCTTTAGTTAAATCTTTGAAAAAATCTTTGAAATCTATATCTTTAAGGACGTGCTTAAGGAAATAATCTCGATCTTCATCATTTACTTGGTAGAGAACTTTCCAAATCTTGCTGTAGGGAAAATCCTTTGCATTAGGCTCTATATCTCGATCTAGGAAGGATTTTTGTAATTGCTGTTCAAGGGAAATTTGACGATCTAGCTCAACAAATATAGTCTGCATAAGACTTGCCCAAAGGTCAGATTTGGCGAAAGTCCAAGCATCAAATTTAATTTGGTAAATGTGACCAACAAAAGGTGAGAGTTTTTCGTCATTCGGGTTATCATTCCAAGCTTCTTCTTCAGTAATAGGTCTACTGCGAATCTCGGTCATATGAGACTGCATCAGATGCATAATATAGGACTTCCCACCGCCCCAACCACCAAGGATACCCACTGCCATTGGTGGCTCTAAATCCCGCATCAGGAGAAGGTCAGAGAGAGCATTGAGTTCGTCTTTGAGGTTGAGTTCGTCTTTATCTTGTGCTGATTCGTTGCGAAGACTACCTTTTTTGAGTATTTCTCGATAGGACTTAGCAAGAAGTTTACAAGAACGATTCCATAGTTCATCAGAAATTTGTTCCTGAGAGCGATGAACACGAGCGACTTCTCGGTTGATGCGAGCTGGGAAATGGGGTTTTAGATCTACTAAGATACTGTAGCGATGAGCTTTCTTTTCTTTTTCGGTTGAATCTTCTTCTATTTGATTAATTAGTTTAATAATATCAGGCAAAATATTGGGAACTTCAACAGCTAATGTACTTAGATGTTTAATTCCTTGAATCTCAGTTAGTTTGTTTTTATCATTTTTTTTGTCTTGACTATCATCACTGTTGTCTCTCTTACTATCGTTACCCTTGTTTTGCTCAACTTCTTTTTTAATATATTGCTCAACTATTTGACGAATAGAGGGAAAGTGACAAGCCAATGTAACTAAGGCTTCTGCTCGATAGTCTGCCTTGCTAATTTGTTGGGCAACATTCTTCGCTTCGAGAAGCTGAAGGGGGTGTAAATGAGGTGCTAGGCGCTGGAGATGTTGATTTTGGATTAAAGGAGAATTATTGAGACTACGAATAGCCGTGAGAGCATGTCTTTGGGCTGTAGAGATTTTTGCTGACTCAGTAGGGGTAATATTTTGTGGAGCAAGTGCTTGAAGTTGAGCCGCAATTTCAACTAGAGCCTCTGTTCTCAAATAGTTGAGGTTTGGATCAATGTTTGTAGCAATATCTAGTGCTTCATCTTGTTTCTCTCGGAAACAGCTCCAGATTTTAACTTCATAAAATCTTTGATTAAATCTAGGAGGAGTCTTGCGAATAATTTCGTTTTCTGCAAATTGCAAGAGTTTTTCCTTGCTTTGAGGAAAGACAGGAACTAAAGAACATAAGACGTTTACCTGATAGCCAAGATCTTTGAAAGATTTGATCATTTCTAAAACATCATCCAAAAATTGGCTAGGGAGGGCAGGTGCAAGAGAAACTAAAATTTGGCTTTGATGTTTTTCGTCAGGTTTCTCGTCAACTCTAAATTGACTTGCCATTGCTAATATGCATTGAATAATAGCAATAAAAGTTTCATTGCTACTTTTATTTTCTTCAGTGTTGTCTTTTTTCCTTTCAATAGTTTGCCTAATTTTTTCTAGGGATTGATCGACATCAAAAATTAAACTATCTGAGGTTTCCGTGCTAATAGGATTACCTGATTTATTTAGATTATACTGAGACAAAACTTTGAAATTTTCACTTTGTAAAGTAGTAGCTAGGGCAGTTAAGCATCGGGCTTGGTGATATGGAAGAGTTATATCATCATTAATAATTTCCAGAGTTTGGAGTATTTGATCGAATGTCTCTACATAAGGGACTAGATTGATTAGAGCTTCAGCCCTTTCGCTTGAATTACCTGCTTGGGAAATAAGACGGAGAGCTTCAGAGATTTGATCTATTGGAATATAGGGGGCTAAGTTACTCAGTGCTTCAGCAAAATAAGTGTGATCTTTAACTCGCTCTAAGGCAGTGGAGAAAAGAGACGGAGGCAAGTGAGGAGCAATGGCACTAAAAAATTTAATTTGATGTTTTGGTTTATCTTTTAGCTCTTCCACAGTTGCTAAGGCTTTCGAGAAATGAATATCCTGTATATCAGCAACAATTTCTTCTCTAAACTGATACATTATCAATTCTTTAAATGGTTCGACGCTCTCAAGCTCCAGTATAATTTGCAAAAACTCAGGTACAAGCGTTTCGGGCAGCTGAGGGGCAATCGCTTTCAATACTGTGGTACACTCATACTGAGATTTAATTTCAATCTCTTGAGCAATGTTCAATGCCTTTTCTAAAACTTGACGACGTTCGGTTGCGGGCAATTGGGGGGCTAGCGCTGCTAATGCTCTGGCACATTCATACTTAGATTCAATTTCAATCTCTTGAGCAATATTCAATGCCTGTTCTAACAATTGAGGTTCGGTTGCAGGCAACTGAGGGGCGATCGCTTTTAATGCTTGGGCGCAGTACTCCCCATTATTAATATCTTTGACAATATTCAATGCCTGTTCTAACAATTGAGGTTCGCTTGTGGGCAGCTGGGGGGCAAGCGCTTCCAATGCTAGGGCGCTGAACTTCTCAAATTTAATCTCTTTAGTAATATTCAATGCCTGTTCTAACAATTGAGGTTCGCTTGTGGGCAACTGGGGGGCGATCGCTTCTAATGCTAGGTAGCGGTAAAGCTCATCTTCAATCTCTTTAGTAATATTCAATGCCTGTTCTAACAATTGAGGTTCGGTTGCAGGCAACTGAGGGGCGAGCGCTTTTAAGGCTAGGGCGCGGTAATTCCCATTATTAATATCTTGGACAATGTTCAATGCCTGTTCGAGTAATTGAGGTTTGCTTGTAGGTAACTGAGGGGCGAGCGCTTCTAAGGCTTGGGCGCGGTACTCCCCATTATTAATATCTTTGACAATGTTCAATGCCTGTTCTAACAATTGAGATTCGGTTGTGAACAACTGAGGGGCGAGCACTTCTAAGGTTGCAACGCGGTTATACTCATCTTTAATCTCTTGAGCAAGTTTCAATGCCTGATTTACAACTTGGCAACGTTCGGTTGTGAACAACTGAGGAGCAAGTGCTGCCCATCCTTTGACTAAGTAAAACTTAGGTTCAATCTCTTTAGCAAGTTTCAATGCTTGTTCTATAACGTGACGACGTTCAGTTTCGGGCAACTGGGGGGCAAGCGCTGCTAATACTTGGGCACGGTACTTATCATTTTCAATCCATTGGGCAATGTTCAATGCTTGTTCTAACAATTCAGGTTCGGTTGCGGGTAACTGAGGGGCGAGCGTTTCTAATGTTTTGGCGCGGTAATAATAATCTTCCCTATTTTGGGCAAGTTTCAAGGCCTGTTGTATAACGTGACGACGTTCAGTTTCGGGCAACTGAGGGATGATCGCTGCTAATGCTTGGGCACGATACTCATCATTTTCAATCTCTTGTGCAATATTCGATGCCTGTTTTAACAAATGAGGTTCCGTGCTGGTTAATTTAGGAGCGATCGCTTTTAATGCTTGGGCGCAGTACTCCCCATTATTAATATCTTTGACAATATTCAATGCCTGTTCTAACAATTGAGGTTCCGTGTTTGGTAATTGGGGGGCGAGCTTTTCTAATGCTTGGGCACGATACTCATCATTTTCAATCTCTTGAGTAAGTTTCAAGGCCTGTTCTAAAACTTGACTACGTTCGCTTTTGGGCAACTGGGGTGCAAGCGCTGCTAATGTTTTGGCGCAGTATCGCTGATCTGGTATCTTTTGAGCAAGGTTCAATGCCTGTTCGAGTAATTCAGGTTCGGTTACGGGCAACTGAGGCGCGAGCGCTGCTAATGTTTCGGCGCAGTATCGCTGATCTGGTATCTTTTGAGCAAGTTTCAATGCCTGTTCGAGTAATTGAGGTTCGGTTGCGGGCAACTGAGTGACGAGTGCTTCTAATGCTTCAGCGTAGTACTTCCCATTGTTCATCTCTTTGACAATGTTCAATGCCTGCTCGAGTAATTGAGGTTCGGTTGCGGGCAACTGAGTGACGAGTGCTTCTAATGCTTCAGCGTAGTACTTCCCAAATATGTCGTCCTCATCAAATTTAAACTCTTTCGCAGTGTTCAAGGCCTGTTCTAAAACTTGACGACGTTCGGTTTTGGGCAAATGTGGGCTAAATGCTGCTAATACTTTGACGGAATCAGCAGGTAATTTAATCTCCTTCGCACTGCTCAATGTCTGTTCAAAAACTTGACGATGTTCAGTTTCAGGCAACTGAGGGATGATCGTTGCTAATGCTTTGGCGCGGGACTCCGCATCTTTAATCTTTTGGGCAATGTTCAATGCCTGTTTCAACAATTGAGGTTCCAATTGAGGAGCGAGCGCTGCTAATGCCTGGGCACGGTACTTATCATTTTCATTATCATTTTCAATCCATTGGGCAATATTCAATGCCTGTTTTAACAATTGAGGTTCCGTGCTGGGTAATTGAGGAGCGATCTTTGCTAGTGTTTCGACGCAATACGGTCCATAGTCAATCCCTCGTGCAATGTTCAATGCCTCTTTCAAAATCTCTGAAGATGAGGGCAACAACCTAGATGCTAATTTAAGAATTGCCTCAACTTTTTCTGATGAGTCTTTAATTTCCTCTATATCAGATAAACGTTCTTCTACCCAATCCTGTGAGCTTTCTTGCGGTATCTTGTTTTCCATCTTTAGTTATCCTGTTTGATTCGTAACTCAAACAAAAACAACGAAATCCAGACTAAAAGGATGTTGAACAAGAACATGATTTCCTGAGATTTCAATAATCTCCTGTTTTCATTGAGTTATTGTCGATTAACAACGCGATCATGAGCATTACTCGCCCATAATACTTCATGATTATATTATTCTACATGTATGTTCTCTAGGTTTGGATGGTATTGTAAAGATATTGAAACATTTTTGAATTACTAATTAGTCAGAGATGCAGAATTCCAGGAACTATTTGATAACTAACTAGGCTCATCCTCAATCATATAAAATACCTTTTATATCACAATGAAGAATCAACAATGCCTAATCAATCATCAACAATTGACCTAGTGGACGTTGGCGTAAATACAAAAACCATTAGAAAAGCTTGAAACCCTTACTATGAAAAACTTTTGACTTTTGACTTTTGACTTTTGACTTCCGCGCAGCGGCACTAGTTCAAATTATCAAACAAGATTATCAAAACTTTCCTAACGAGCAAACCTATAGCATCTATGCTGAAGATGTTTATTTTGAAGATCCTTTAAATAAATTCCAAGGCATAACACGTTATCAAAAAATGATCGGCTTTTTAGGTCGCTTTTTTCACAATATTGACTTAGAACTCCATAATATTTCCCAAGAAAAAAATATCATCAAAACAGAATGGACATTAAAGATGACATCATCTTTACCCTGGAAACCTCGTTTAGTAATTCCTGGTTGGAGTAAGTTAACAATAAATCAAGAAAATTTAATCACAGCTCATTGCGATTTTTGGAATATTGCCCCAATTAAAGTCCTATTACAAAACTTTCGATTCCTACAAGATAATTAAGCTTAGAGTTTAGAGCTTACTCGGTGCGCGCTTGCACCAAACTATGCGGCGTAAACCCTCGAATGGGGGTTCCTTAGCTCAGACCCTTCGGGTAGAGCTCCGCAAGCGCAAGCACACCTAAGGAGTTAGAGTCTTAGGTGTGAACTACCCCGACCCGCTAACGCTGAGGTCGTGGCTTCCAACTTCACCGGGAACGGCATCTAACAAAACCGAAGTCTTGCCAGGTTGTCTTACATTCCCTCCATTGGCAGTGTCGCTAGTCCCTAACGACAAGA
>JASJDR010000184.1 GCA_030065615.1 Xenococcus sp. MO_188.B8
TTTTCATAAAGCCATTGACTTACAACTAAACCAAACAACTTCTGTAGAATTTACCCCTACTCAAGCAGGAGAGTATACCTTTCACTGTGGCATGAATATGTTTAGAGGAGTTGTCAAAGTACAGGAATCTAATTAGAAGCTCAATATTAAGCAATTGCAAAAAATACTTAATTAATAAAAGTCATTTATGACTCATCACTCTAGGGGGCAATCTGACGATTAAATAAAAGAGCAAGTGGCGATCGCGCAGCGCCTGTCTTCGGCTGACCACGCAGTGCCAGCCTTTGGCTGATCGCTTTGAATGTCAATTAATTTTTGATACTTAGGGCGATCGCTATTCTAATTTGAGAATTTGAGAATCTTTATTCTAGTTGCAGTTTGTTATACAAGTTATACAGATCGGGCAAAAGGTTTAAAGGTGCGAATAATGAGTTCTAATACAGTTGCCGTTCGACTTCAAGAAGAGCTAAATCAAAGACTTACTTCCCTTGCAACAAAGACAGGACGTTCAAAAAGCTTTTATATAAAACAAGCACTGATTCGTTATCTTGAAGATATGGAAGATACTTATCTAGCGATCGATCGCATTGAGAACCCTGGAGAAAGAGTGTCTATGGAAGATGCTAAGAGGATTCTTGATGTAGAGGATTGAATGGGATAGTAAAGCTCTTAAAGAAGCTAAAAAACTAGATCGCAGTGCTCGTAAAAAGATCGTCGAGTATTTGGAAAAACGGGTGTTAGCAAGTCAAGATCCTTATCAATTTGGTAAACCATTGAAAGGGAATAAAGCAGGAATTTGTGACTTTACCCATAACTTTGCCACCAGAAGAACCATAATATTGCCAGACAAGTCAATGTAGCGACCATTTTACTTTCAGGATTTTTCGATATTGTTCGTTTATTGAAATCATAATTTTGCCGTAAGTCCAAAATGGAATCATAAACATGCCATAAGTCCAAATGACCTTCTAGATTTTTAAAGTCGTTCTGATTCATAAACGTATTATAAACAATGAGAACAGATGAAGTTGTAACGTGAATTGTTTGTAGGGGCGATTCCCGAATCGCCCCTACAAAATCATATGTTTGCTTTCTTATTTGGAATTACTCTATTTGTCAGCAACACTGTAATTTATGATAAGTACCTTGAAGTAATTCGATCTTGCATTCCTAGTTGCAATTGATGAAGTTTTTCATCCATTAACTGTTTTGCTAATTTATTATCTCCTTGTTTATGTGCTTTCATGGCTTCATGAGAATAAGAGCCTGCTGCTTTTTCATGTTGTTGGGCGGAGTATTTATAAAGGTCTGATTTATTGCCTACAACAACATGACTACCAAATGCAATTTTTTCGCCTGTAGCAACCACCCAACTACCATTCCGAGTTACTTCAATTTGACGACCTTGGTTGTCGTAATCTAAATAACCACAAAAAGAAGGTTCAGAAGAATATGTACGACCATTAAATACTTCCTGTTCCATAAACTCGTATTTTTCTGGGCTATATACATTTAGCCTTTTGCTAACAAATATTTTAAGTTCTAAGTATCGATACTTTTGTCACGAAAACAATCATCTTCCCTTTTTTGCTTCATAGTCACCCTCCTTTTCTTAAGAGATGTTTCGTGCTATGTATAAGTAGGAACAAGTAGTTTTAGACTCTATACTTTTAGTCTATTTTACTTCAGTTTTTCTTTTTCAAAAGACTAATAATAATACACTTTCCTTTACATTACTTAATCCACAAAGACCTGAAAAGTTGACTTAAACAATATTAGTATTGTTTAAGTATTTTTAAAGATTAAATTTAATAGTAAAATAATATTTCTGTTGTTTAAATGATTGTAAAGCGAAAATATACTATTATCTTACATTAAATCTTTTCTGTGTCCAATCAATAACAATTAACTCTGCGATCGCATTTTTGATTCCTGGATACAATTCTCTAAAAATTACGTTACGTATTTAATTTTTTCTTAAACTTGATATTCAATGATAAGCTTTATTTGGGCTTGTCTATGATTACAGCAACTAATTTACCCAGCTCTTCCATGCGTATTTCAAGAGTGTCAGAAGTTGAAAAAGCAGTTATGAAATTGAATGCTCAAGGAGTATATCCAAGTGAGTCTAATGTCTCAAAGCTAATCTCTAAACCAGGTAATTTTCGTGAAAAGGAAGTTAGAGATGCCTTAAAGAAAGCTAGACAAAAACTTGGTATCAAAATATAAAAAAATGGAAGCATAATATTGCCATGCTTTTTTGGAAGTATAAGCTTGCCACTGCGGCAAAGTTATGGGTAAAGTCACAACAACGACATTTAACTATTGAATGTACAAAATGGGTCGCCTGGGACTCGAACCCAGGACAAGCCGGTTAAAAGCCGGATACTCTACCAACTGAGTTAGCGACCCGGAACAAAACTTATCTTGTTCGCACAGTTACCTAATGTAACATAGCTTTCAAAGAAGCACAAGGAAAAAATCAAATAGTTTCGCAAATTATTTCCAAGACCGAATTATAGGTAGTTCCAGGTTCAATGTAAGTTAGTTTTTCTCCGGTGTTGAGCGCATTTCGTGGCGCACTCCAAGGTTCCAGACAAATAAAATCCTTGCCTTTAACTGTCCAAAAGACTATTGTGGAGCAAAAATCGTCATATTTGATGGTAATTTTCTTTTCTTGATCGCTAAAACTAGTATAGTTTTTACTTATATTCGTAAAAGCGGCATCAATTTCTTCTAGTTTAAAATCAAAGCTTCCAGAAAAAGCAACTTTGGTTTGAGTAACATTACTCCAATATTCTGTTCCTGGAATATCAATCTTGAGCTTTTGTTTATCTGCTACCGCAAAGTAAGGATGAAAACCAGCAGAAAAAGGCATCTGGGAGTCTGAGTGATTAGTATAGGCTTGCAATATTTTGAGGCTATTGCCTCGTAATTGGTAAGTAAAGACAATTTCACAAGCAAAAGGATAAACTGCCAGCGTTGACTCATTACTCTTGAGACTGATCGTTATACTGGCGCAGTCATCGGTGTTGGTTATAATGACATCCCAAGGTAAATTACGAGCAAAACCATGTTGTACCAGCTTATAGTCTCGTTCTTGGTAAGAGTAAGTATCATTTGGCAAATTACCGCAAATGGGAAAGAGAATTGGTACACCACCGCGGATTGTCTTTGTTGGATCAGCATATCTGGCTTGATCTAGATAGAGAATTTCTTGATTTGCTTGTCGCCAGCGAGTGATAATCCCACCTCTTTCTGGGACAACTTCAATCTGGGTTTTTGCTGCTTCGTCGGTCAGAATATAGGTAAGATATTGTCTTTGCTCTTGAGAAATAGTAAACACTTGCCTCTTGCTTCCTTAGAAGAAATTATAGTTTCTCCTAATGTAGAATTTTTTGACCCTGGCTCGGAGAGTTCTTCCAGCATTTTTAAGGTCTATTCATTTGTGCAGGACAGTCCAGGACATTAAAGGACATAAAATCTTCTCAACAAACTATCTATTTAATCTGTAATTTAATTAAGAAGTTTTCTGGAAAACCTGAGCAATACGGGAGAAAGTTAGCCAAGCGGTTTTAACCCCTGGTTGAATGACGACTCGAAAAATTTATTCTTCTGTGTCTAGAACACAATTTTGACATCAAATCTTTATATATTAAAGCTTTTACTTATTGTAAGATAGTTGTATAAATTCAGTGGCACTGTGAACTAACAATTAGAGGTGAGACTCCTGCGAAATAGAAACAACAGATTTTTTGGTCGTCAGTATGACTATCAAATCGCCAGCAAAATTTTGTTAGGGAGTGTTCCAAGAATAGATAAATAATCTGGCAATCAGCACCATGACAACTGAAGATAGGGGGTTGTTCTGAGAAGTAATAAGCCTTCAGAACGTAAAATCTTCAAGGTTCGATTTAGAAGTACCAACACAGCTAGAATTTTCTAGCCAAGGTTGATAGGACTCTGTTGAAAGGGTTGGAGTAATCGTGGATTTATCCCGATTACGGTACTCTTAGAGTACAGAATCCACGCTTTAAAAAAGCTTGGAGATGTCAAAAATTACCTGTAAAAGTAGAATGGGTAAAGCCTAATCATACCTCAACAATAATACTTGTAATTTCATTTTGCTCACTCTACAAGGTATCAGCTTTCTTAGAAAGAACCTAAACACCCATAAATTCAAGTGTATGAATCTGGTCAGCTATTTGCTCGGAATAATTAAAGGTACAAATAATAAGCATGAGGAGCGCAATGTTGAAATTAGCGAAGGCAATTACAACGAGAATATTGGGCGTGATTTCATTCAGGTAATTAATCAATCTTCGGCAAAGATTCCTCCACCAACAGGTTTTCCTCAGAATATTCCAACCAGTAGAACCAATAAGTTTATCGGAAGGCAAACACAATTAGAAGCCCTTCATCAGCAGTTACAGGATAGTAACAAAGTTACCATTGCCCATCTTGAAGGGATGGGAGGTATTGGCAAAACCGAGTTAGCAATTCAATATTCCTTAAAACATTTACAGCAAAATAGCTATCCAGGCGGGATCTGCTGGATACGTTGTAGAGAGGAAGATATTGGTTTGCAAATCGTAAATTTTACTCGCTATAAATTAGGTTTAAATCTTCCAGAAAATTTAGGAACAATAGATCATCAAGTCAAATGGCTCTGGGAACGCTGGCAAAAAGGTAATAAATTAATAGTTCTCGATGATGTCAAAAATTTTAGTGATATTCAACCTTATCTACTACCATTATCATCTGAATTTAAAGTCTTAATTACCACAAGACTGAAGTTAGATTTAGATAATCCTCTATTTTTAAATGTTCTCACAGAGTCAGAAGCATTAGAGTTACTGAGACAATTAGTTGGCTCTCACAAGGTCAATCAAGAATTAGCAACAGCAACAGAACTTGGTCAAAGGTTAGGCTATTTGCCCTTAGCTCTCCAATTAGTAGGACGATATGTTAAAAAGCGCGGAATATCTTTAGCTGAAGAGTTACAAAGTTTAGAGAAGAAGGGATTATTGAGTCATCCTTCTTTGGAAATTCCCCAAAATGACCCTGCTTGGACGGCAAATATCAATCTGGGAGCAGCAGCAGCTTTTGAGTTGAGTTGGCAAGAGTTAAGCAAGTCTGCTCAAGAGTTAGGTTGTTTACTAAGTTTATTTGCTTTAGCTCCAATTCCTTGGTCGCTAGTAGAAAGTAGCGCTGTTGAGCAAAGTAAAGAAGAATTAGAAGATGCCAGAGTTGAGTTAGTAAATTTACATCTTTTACAAAGTGATGGCAATTATCAGTTACACCAACTTATTCAAGAGTTTTTTAGAGAAAAACAAAACAAGTTAAAGAAAGCGGATGAACAAAAACGTAATTTCTGCAGAGCGATAGTAGAAAAAGCTCGGGAGATTCAGCAAACAATTACTTTGTCCGATATCAATAACTTAAATCCTTTCATTCCCCATATTGCTGAAACTGCTACTATTTATCAAGATTGGTTGAGCGATGAAGATTTAATCGTGCCCTTTAAAAAATTAGGTAATTTTTATAACAGTCAAGGAGCTTATACACAAGCATTACCTTGGTATGAACAATCAATATCAGTTACAAGAAAACGCTTGGGAGAAGAAGATTGCGATGTAGCAACCAGTCTCAATGAACTGGGATTACTCTATTATGATCAGGGAAGATACTCGGAAGCAGAACCTCTTTATCTACAGGCTTTAGAACTTTATAAAAAACTCCTGGGTGAATCACATTCCTATGTAGCAACCAGTCTCAATAACCTGGGATTACTCTATTATGATCAGGGAAGATACTCAGAAGCCGAACCTCTTTATCTACAAGCTTTAGAACTTTATAAAAAACTCCTGGGAGAATCACATCCTGATGTCGCACAAAGTCTCAATAACCTGGCAGCACTCTATGATTCACAGGGAAAATACTCAGAAGCCGAACCTCTTTATCTACAAGCTTTAGAACTGAGGAAAAAACTCCTGGGAGAATCACATCCTGATGTCGCACAAAGTCTCAATAACCTGGCAGCACTCTACAAATCACAGGGAAGATACTCAGAAGCTGAACCTCTTTTTTTACAAGCTTTAGAACTGAAGAAAAAACTCCTGGGAGAATCACATCCCTATGTAGCAACCAGTCTTCATTGGCTAGCATTACTCTATAAATCCCAGAGGAAATACAATCAAGCAGAACCTCTCTATCAAAAGGCTTTGGCAATTTATGAAAAAACCTTAGGAGCCAATCATCCTCATACTATTGCTTGTCAAAACAACTATGAAATATTTAAACAAGCGAAAAACAATAATTAAGCAACGTCTAGTTTGAAACCTGTATTGGTACCGCTACTTATCTTGTTTCATTAATTTTAGAAGAGTAATTAATCTCTGGCGATTTGTGGGAGTATTAATTATTCCCTGAGTAGGACTAAATAGAAAAGATAAACTAAAAAAAACAAAAATGAGCATTACAATAGCTGCGCCAGAAGGCAAGTCAAAATAATAACTAATATACATTCCTCCAATGCTAGAAGCTATGCCCAAAATTGCCCCTAAAATCATCATTTGCGCCAGGGATTTTACCCATAAATAAGCAGTAATTGCTGGGCCAACTAACAAAGACATGACCAGTAAAACTCCTACTGTTTGCATACTGGCAACAATATTTAGGGTAATAGCACAAATCAAACCAAAATATAAAAAGTTGACTGGCAAACCACAGGCTTTAGCCCCTACGGGATCAAAAGTATAGAATTCTAATTCTTTGTAAAATAATCTCGTTAAGATAATAATAATTACGGTAATAATTGCTGTTTGCCAGACATCCTGTTTGGTGACTCCTAAAATATCGCCAAACAATAGACTATTTAAATCTATTTGATTTGTTTCTAGAACATTAATTAAAATAATTCCCAAAGCCAAAAAGCTGGTTAAGGCAAGAGTCATCGCCGCATCTACTTTAATCAGCGATCGCTTTTCAATAATCATGACCACTAAAGCACTAAGTATCCCCGCGATAAATGCCCCAATAGCTAAATTAATCTCCAAAAAAAAAGCGATCGAAATTCCTGGTAAAACAGCATGGGAAATCACCCCACTCATCATTCCCATTTGTTGCAAAATCAAATAACTACCCACAACCGCACTGAGAATTCCCAATAAAAAGCCAATCGCGATCGCTTGACGCATAAAGACAAAACTTAGAGGCTCAATTAACCAAAGCCATAAATTGGGGAAAGCAGCCTGAAGTAACAAGTTAGGAGTCAATTCTCACCAGGTAATAGGTAATAAAATCAATAATAATCTGAATTTTGCTTCCTATTTCCTAATTCAAGAAAACATTAATTTCCGCATCACATAAGAAATAGCAACCGTGGCACAAATTACTGCTAATTGTCCTGGTAAAAGAGATAGAGAATATATATAAATTCCTTCCATGAGAGAATTAATACCTGTTCCTAAACCCTGAATAAAATACAAAATAGTTAAATAAACAATGCCTGTAAAGTGAATTACTAATAAACCAGCACCACAACTCGCAATCAAACCATCCAAGTAGACTAACTTTTGAAATGCTAGGTAGCCACATAACCAAGCACCAAAGATAAAGCCTAGTAAATAACCAAAATTAGGTTCTAAAATATATTGCCAACCACCACCTCGCTCAAAAATTGGTACTCCGCTAATACCCAGAATTAAGTATGCAATCTGTGATAACAAAGCTGCATTCTTTCCCGCTATACAACCGATAAGTAAAACAGCGCCGATTTGATAACTCACTCCTAAAGTGGGAATTGCTAATTCTTGGTCATTCCATAACCAAGGAAAATTGAGCGTATGAGCTTCAATAAAAGTGCAACCTACCGTTAAGATTAAACCAATGATTGCCCAGAGCAAAATTTCTGGGAGCGGAGGAATGATAGGATTATAGGTACTATCTACTCGTAAATCTAATTTTTTACGTAGCCACTTATTTTCGGCACCTACATTATTTAGGCTATCTTGTTTTTCTTGAACCAGTTGCTGCAAACGAGCAAATAATATTTTGACACTGTAGGGGGTTACTTCCCATTCATAATCAGTGATGTCAGGGTTTGGTTTGGGAAGTTGACTGACGTTAGACATAGATTCACTTGACTGATTGCATGATGTCATCTATCAGTTTAGCTGTCGATATTTAATTTGGCATGAATTGATCTCATTTTCCTAGGATCAAGCTTTTAGTTTGAGTTAACTATGAACCCTTGGTTCATGATACAGAGTTGAGAGGATTTCGCTTTCTACTGTAGATAACTCCTCTAAACGACGATCCACGGTATCGCGATCGCAATAGTGAGTTGCTAGTAACCAATACATACCATAATGCCGCGCTTCTGAGGCCATTAACCCACGATAAAATGCCGCTAATTCGCGATCGGGACAATATTCTCCGATTAAACCCAATCTCTCATGGGAGCGAGCTTCGATTAAAGCAGAAACCAATAATGAATCTAGCAAACGATCTGGCTCTTGATGGCGAATTTGGGCTTTAAGTTTGGCTCCATAGGGAGGAGAATTTAAAGGTGCCAGGGGAATTCCTCGTTTTTCTAACCATTGATTAACCTGTTCAAAATGTTCTAATTCTTCTTTGGCGATCGCCGTTAACTGGCGCACTAATTTAGCATAGGAAGGATAGCGAAACATCATATTAATTGCTACCCCAGCTGCTTTGCGTTCACAATGGGAATGATCTAATAAGACTATGTCTAAATTTTCTAAAGCTTGACTAATCCAGCGATCGCTAGTAGGTTGTTGAAGAATTTTGATTGTAGTCGTCAAAGACAAAGACACTATTCACTTTCCCCACAATTCAATTCAATAAGCCTATAATAGGACATAATAAGGAAGAAAAAACCAAGAGTGAGGAAAAAACTTAGTTAGTGGTCGCTAATTTAATATAGTGCTACCAAAGATACTATTGTTGGGAATAATATTGGGAATAATAGTAGAACCAACTTGCCAACTCACTTGTTTAATAGACACTATCCTCTAAAAGAAACATCTATATTTTCAGCACATATTCATCATCATTATTTATTTGATATCAAGTATTTAATCTAAACATATTAATTATGACCAATCAGCGTAGAATTATTATCGGAGACGTACATGGCCATTATGATACCCTCATTGCCTTGCTAGAATCGGTTGCACCGAACACTGAGGATCAAGTCTATTTTCTGGGAGATTTAATAGATCGCGGTCCCAAAAGTGCAGAGGTGGTCGATTTTGTCATGAAAAATAACTATAATTGTCTCCGTGGTAACCATGAGGAAATGCTGCTAGATGTCGTAGGTAACGGCAAAGTTTCTGTGCAACTTTATCAGGGTTGGCTCTACAGTGGAGGTCATGCCACAGTTACTAGCTATGATAGTAAAATTCCCCAAGAACATATCGATTGGTTGAAGGGTTTACCACTCTACATGGACTTAGGAGACGTTTGGTTAGTTCATGCAGGAATCTCTCCCCACATACCTTTAAACCAACAGACTGCGGAGCAATTTTGCTGGATTAGAGAAGATTTTCACGCTATTACTCAGCCTTACTTCCCTGATAAGCTAATTATTACCGGTCATACGATTACCTTTACCTTCCCAGGAATTCAACCAGGACAATTGGCTTCGGGTAATGGTTGGTTAGATATTGAAACTGGAGCATATCATCAAAATAGTGGTTGGTTAACAGCCTTGGATATTGATAACCAAAAAGTTTATCAAGCCAATACCCAAGATCGTCGTTTACGGATGATGCCTCTAACAAGAGCGGTTACTGAAGTCGATCTCGCCCATGTTCGCTATCGTAAAATGCCGAGAAGAGCTTAGACATTTAGCATTAAACATTTAACATTTAACAATGCTAGAAAATAAATAAGTTTTTTATTAAGCAGGGGAAATCGTGTAATAATAATCCGATTGTCTTAATTCTTGATTATTATTGATGGATAATACGCCTGCATCGCAAGAAGAAATAGTTGCTGCTTTAGAAACTCCTGTAAATTTTAACTTTGATCTTCCCGATCCCGAGGACGAGGGCATTCTCGAAGGGGAATTTCAAGAACAATTGGATGCGATTTGGCAAGTTTGCGATCGCTTTGACTTGCAAACTGATATTTGGCGAGGGCGCATTCTGAGAGCGGTTAGAGATCGCGAAAAACAAGGTGGGGAAGGAAGAGGAGCTGGTTTTCTCAATTGGCTAAAAAATCGTGAAATCACCAAATCTCAAGCCTATGCTTTGATTCAACTGGCAAATAGTGCTGATACCCTATTAGCTGAAGGACAATTAGATCCTGATACAATTAATAACTTCAGTAAACGAGCCTTTGTGGAAACCGCCAAAGCAGAGCCAGAAGTGCAAAAATTGGTCAGTGAAGCAGCGCAAAAAGGCGATCGCATTACCCGCAGAGAAGTTAGGCAACTTTCGGATGAATGGACAGCCATGAGTTCAGAATTGCTCCCCGAAGAAGTCAAAGATAAAGCAGCTGAAGGCTCATTACCTGCCCGCCATCTAGCCCCTTTAGTAAGAGAATTGGAAAAATTACCCGATATTCATCTCACAGAAATCAAGAAAGAAGTTGCGGAAAGTCCCGATATTGATACTGTCAAATTGATGACTACAGAAGCGAAAAACCTCGCTAAATATTTAGATTCTGCGGCTCAAGTGCAAACGATCAGAGACGGTAGTGTTGATATGGAATTGGCATTAGAAGAAGCGTTAAGACTCGATTGCGTTAACACGGCTGCGGATTTAGTAAAACAGGCAACTAACATAGAGCAAATTGTCGGCAAACTCTATACTACTTGGAAAAAAATTGGCAAATCAGCAGATCGCCTTTATGTGGAAACTGGTGCTTCTAACCCCCATCTGCGATCGCTTCTTAACTGTTTGGAGACTTTAACTACTGACACTATTGAAGTCAAATTGGACGAGAGTGGAGAACAGATTATTAGATTAAAAATAATCAGTGAAAATAATCAAGTTTCTCCTTGAAACAAAGAGACTCAAAGCTAGTTGGGAGCATTGCTGTGTAGTAGGAGAAGATAGAGAGTGTGGGGAGAGGGGAGGTGAGCGAAAAAATGCGTGGGGACTTGGGGACTTGGGGACTTGGGGACTAATTATCTCCCTACCTCCCTATTTCCCTACTTCCCTATCTCTCTATTTACCACAGTAAATTTCGCTCACCCGGAGAGGGGGGTAGACAAGGAAGGGTGGGGGGATTCATGTTTTTTGTTTTCTCATTTTCTCCTTTGTCTTCGCACACTACCCTATCTCCCCGATCTCTCTTTTACTTCCCTCTCTCACCTAACAAAGGGGTTCCCAAAACGCTCAGATTCAAGACATGACCGCCTACAACAAGATAAGTTGTATCTGCTATCACTCCTATTTGTCTAGTTAAATAACCCAGGCGATCGCGGAATATGCGTCCAGATTTATAAGCAGGAACGACTCCCCAACCGGTTTCTTCTCCTACCAAAATTATTAATCCTGGGGTATTCTCTAGGCTTGTGAGCAATTTATCAGTAATTTTTTGCCAGGAATTTGTTTCTAAATCAAGAAAGTTAGCGATCCAAGTTCCTAAAGAATCTATTAACAGACATTGGGTATTTAAAGCTTGATTAATCACAAGATCTAAGTCTTGATTGACATTAAGAGTTTCCCAATTATCAGGTCTCCTTTGCTGATGTTTTGCAATTCTAGCTTGCCATTCTTGGTCTGCAGAATCTATGGTTGCTGTAGCGATATAAATTACTGATTTCTTGCTATTAGCAGCTAAAGTTTCTGCCCATTCGCTTTTACCAGAACGGGAACCTCCCGTGACTAAAATAATTCCTGGCGAGTTTGATTGAGTAACATTATCCATAAAAAAGCGATCGCAAAAATCCCAAAAAGGTAGATTTTTTATCCTACAACTAGAGACGTAGCATGCTACGTCTCTAAAAGGTTTTCGATTGTTGTGTAACAAGAGAATTGAGCTATCAAGCTGAAACAGTATTAAGAATTAGGTTACACAGCAGCTAATTTAGATTTTTCCCTGATAATTTCTTGATATTTTGGATTGAGCCAACATAAGGGTAAAGATTCACCAGAAGGGAAAATCATCTCTGATTTGAGAAAAGTTTCTAGATCCTGCATTTCTTCACCAGCGTGTACTCTGCCAGCGATTGTGTCTTGGCAAGGATCGTAAAGGTTATCTAATGAAATTAGTTCAACTAAATTGCCAGTAGATTTCTCTTTAAGAAACATCCATAACCTCCCCGGGTATTAACCCTAACACTTTCTTTCATTCTAGCGCTGGGGTTCAAAGACCAATATAAAGTACTGTTAAGTATTTAAGTATATGTTTAAAGTAAAGCCAATAAAAAAACGTGTAAATAATTTTGTGTTCCTACTTAACAAGCTATTTATTAGGTAGTTTTAAGAGAACCGAACCAATTCAAGTCTAGTTTGCCCTACAAAATATATCATTATTGGTTCGGGCAGAAAACCCTACTGTAAATGGGATATAAGCACTACTTACAGAATTATTCTTACCAAATTAGTATAAGAATTGAAGGAACAAATAAAGCACAAGTTTCCTTCAATTCATAAAGCAACTATTAATCAAAGGAGAAATAATTATGGCTTTAGTACGTTACAACCCTTGGCAAGAAATGAGTCATCTACAACGTCAATTAAATCGCTTGTTTGATGATGCTTTAATTCCTGAAAACTGGGGTGAATTTGGCAATTTATCGAAAGTTCCCGCAGCCGAACTAACTGAAACCGATGAGGCACTAAATCTCAAACTAGAAGTTCCAGGAATGGAAGCTAAAGACTTAGACATTGAAGTCACTGTTGACCATGTTTCTATTACTGGAGAAAGAAAATCTGAAAGCAGATCTGAAGAACAGGGTAGAACTCGTTCCGAATTCCGTTATGGTAAATTCTCTAGAGTAATTCCTCTACCGACTAAAATCCAAAACAATAACGTTACCGCAGAATACAAAGATGGAATTCTCAATCTAACTCTGCCCAAGGCAGAAGAAGAAAAAAATAAAGTAGTGAAAGTAAATCTTGGTTAAGCTACTGTGTAGATTTGTCCAAGGATAACGAATCTAGTCGATAGATTAATAGTGTAGCCCAGTTGTCATGAGATGACTGGGTTTTTTATCCAGGCAGCTACGGAATGTTATTTGTCTGAGGTTTTTTATGGCTGAATTCAGTAAAAACTATAGCGAATTGGGTAATTTATAGACTAAAGTATTGATAACTAAGTAATAGTTAAAGATTTTGCTTTTTCCCCAATTGGTGTAATCCATGCTTGCTACTACATCATCTCAAATCACTGCAGTTACGACAGATCACCTATTAGCTGTCTTTGCCGAATTTCTAGATATTGATGTCAGTGCAGGGGATGCGGCATCGGATACCTTGAAAACCTATCGCCGCCAATTACAACAGTTTATCTCATGGTGCGATCGCGCTCAACTTACTCCTGGGGAAGTCAGCAAAGATGATATCAAACGTTATCGTCGTTGGATGATCAGTAGCAAGAAGTATAAACCAGCAACTATAGCCCTAAAGTTGGCAGTAGTGAGGCGTTTTTACCAAGCTGCCCTAGAAAAAGGGCTAATTTCCTTTAATCCTGCAGCAGGGGTGAAGCCCCCCAGGGAAAAAAGAGATCCCGCAGAAAAAATTACTTTTTTAGAACAAGATGAAGTTGAGACTTTATTACAGGTAATTCCCGATGATGGCACCCTTAAAACTGCCAGAGATCGGGCAATTATTGCCATCATGGCATTAGAAGGTACCCGGACTATAGAGTTGCATCGGGCGAATATTTCTGATTTGGTTAGACAGGGCAATAATCTTGGGATTAGAGTGGAGGGCAAACGCAGTATTCGGGTTGTGCCTTTAACTCCAGAGATTGCCAAAATTTTAGTCGCTTATCTGAAGATTAGAGAACATAATGGTGATGCTCTCAAACCGAAAAAACCCCTATTTATAGCGGTAGGAAATCGTTCTGGTGGCAAGAGAATTTCTCGTCGGGGAATTAGGGTCATTGTAGATCGCTATCTTAATCAAGCAGATCTCAAGCACAATCCAGGTCGGACTATTTCTGCCCATAGTTTAAGACATACGGCAGGTACTTTAGCTCTCAGAAACGGTGCAGAGTTACGACAAGTGCAAGATTTATTAGGACATAGTGATCCCAGAACTACTTGTATTTATGCTCATATCGGCGATCGCTGGGAGAACAATCCTGCTCTCAACCTAGATATTGATTTTTAACTGTTTGGCTAAATGTTATACCAATTTAATTAATGTTCGCGACAGATAATTCTTGGGTAGGGGCGATTCGCGCTTCCCGAAGGGTACGAAGTAACGCCCCTACAGAATCAATTGTTGTATTTCTATTTTAAATTGGTATTAAATTATTAAGAAGAGACCAGACATTGATAAATTCATAAAATTCAAAACTCTGTTTAAGAAACAAATCATAATTTCAATAAATTAAGAAATCAGTATTTGCGATCACTCCAGGTTTGATGATAGCTCTGTTGCCTGGCACTTAGGCGGCTGCGGATCTTCTTTAGCTACACTCTTAGCAAAATTCTTAGAGAGTCGAATTAACTCAAAACCATTGTCAACTGAACCTTTCAGGGCTTGCATCGCTTCGTAGCCAGTATCATCATCATCATTCGTATGCATGTGAGCCCGAACGATAACAACTCGATCGGCTTCAATCTTGATGGGTTCTCCTGTGCTCTTGAAGGGCTGCTCATCAACATGATTTTCCTGAAAAACTTGACGATACAAGAGATCGCCATCTTCGCTGAGAACTTCCCACCAATCTGCATAATAATTACAATCGCGATCTGGACTGAGAATTGATACATCAAATGTGTAACCTTCCGAGGTTTTGTTGGTTTCAGCCTTAAGTACTACAGCTCCATCAATCAACTTAGGATTTGTTTTTTCTGTCCATAAAGTCAATATTTGTGTCAGGGCATTCACTTTCAGGGATTCTGGACAATTTCGGAGAGCTTCTAAGGCCTTCCCCCAAGCATACTGCTGCGCATATTGAACTGAAATTTTTTCTAATGTCGATGAAGCATTAGCCGCTTCCGCCATCAATAAAGTATCGTGCAAAATTGATTGCTTGAGTTTTAAATTTGTTAATTGTATGGATGCTTCAGCAATAGCACTCAGGGCCTCTGATTGGGCGTATGAATTGTTAATTTGATTGGTTACTTCTAAGGCTGATTTCAAACCTTCTTGAGCGGCTGCTTCATTCTTGAACTGGCCATAGGCTGCCGCAATCTCCCTCAGGGCGTCTGATTG
>JASJDR010000036.1 GCA_030065615.1 Xenococcus sp. MO_188.B8
TTTATGACCATAGCAGTAGGACGCGCGCCCCAGACAGGATGGTTTGACGCCCTCGATGACTGGTTAAAGCGCGATCGCTTTGTATTCGTCGGTTGGTCCGGCATCCTGCTCTTTCCCTGTGCTTACATGGCATTAGGCGGATGGCTGACTGGAACCACCTTTGTAACTTCTTGGTATACCCACGGTTTAGCTAGTTCCTATCTCGAAGGAGCTAACTTTCTCACCGTAGCGGTATCCACCCCCGCAGACAGTATGGGACATTCCCTACTCTTCCTTTGGGGTCCCGAGGCTGGCTGGAACTTTACCCGTTGGTGTCAAATCGGCGGACTGTGGAGTTTTGTCGCCCTGCACGGCGCCTTTGGCTTGATCGGATTTATGCTGCGTCAGTTTGAAATCGCTCGTCTGGTAGGTATTCGTCCCTACAACGCGATCGCTTTTTCCGCGCCCATCGCCGTATTCGTAAGTGTCTTCTTACTTTATCCTTTGGGACAGTCAAGCTGGTTCTTTGCGCCCAGTTTTGGCGTAGCAGGCATCTTCCGTTTCATTCTCTTCGTCCAAGGTTTCCATAACTTCACCCTCAATCCTTTCCACATGATGGGAGTAGCGGGAGTCCTCGGCGGTGCATTACTCTGTGCGATTCACGGTGCCACCGTAGAAAACACCTTGTTTGAAGATGGTGAAGGAGCCAATACATTCCGCGCTTTTGAGCCAACTCAAGCAGAAGAAACCTACAGTATGGTGACCGCAAACCGTTTCTGGTCTCAGATCTTCGGGATTGCTTTCTCCAACAAACGTTGGTTACACTTCTTCATGTTATTTGTCCCAGTAACTGGATTATGGATGGCCAGTATTGGTATTATCGGAATTGCTTTGAACCTGCGGGCTTATGACTTTGTCTCTCAAGAATTGAGAGCAGCAGAAGATCCCGAGTTTGAAACTTTCTACACGAAAAATATCTTGTTAAACGAAGGTCTACGCTCTTGGATGGCGACTCAAGACCAACCCCACGAACAATTTGAATTCCCTGAGGAGGTACTACCCCGTGGTAACGCTCTCTAGTCCTTCATTTGGAGGCGGACGCGACCAAGAATCCACCGGCTTTGCTTGGTGGGCTGGCAACGCTCGTTTGATTAATCTTTCTGGTAAACTGCTGGGTGCTCATGTCGCCCATGCTGGTTTAATTGTTTTCTGGACTGGAGCGATGACTATTTTTGAAGTCGCTCACTATGTTCCTGAAAAACCCATGTATGAACAGGGCATGATTTTGATTCCCCACTTAGCAACTTTAGGTTGGGGTGTCGGTCCTGGTGGAGAAGTTATTAGTACTTATCCCTATTTTGTAGTGGGTGTTTTACACCTTATTTCTTCGGCCGTTCTTGGCTTAGGTGGTATTTACCACGCGCTTCGTGGGCCTGAAACCTTAGAAGAATATTCTGACTTCTTTTCTCAGGACTGGAAGGACAAAAACCAAATGACCAACATCATTGGTTATCACCTAATCCTCTTGGGATGTGGAGCCTTTTTGTTAGTCTTCAAGGCGATGTTCTTCGGTGGTGTTTATGACACCTGGGCTCCTGGTGGTGGAGACGTTCGTATTATCACTAACCCAACTTTAGATCCTGGTGTGATCTTAGGTTATCTAACCAGAGCGCCTTTTGGCGGGGAAGGTTGGATCATTAGTGTAAATAATATGGAAGACATCATTGGTGGTCATATTTGGATTGGTTTGATTTGTATTTCTGGTGGTGTATGGCATATTTTGACCAAGCCTTTTGGCTGGGCTCGCCGTGCTCTGATCTGGAATGGTGAAGCTTATCTTTCTTACAGTATCGGTGCTGTGTCTTTAATGTCATTCATCGCTGCTTGTTATATCTGGTTCAACAACACTGCTTATCCCAGTGAATTTTATGGGCCTACTAATGCTGAAGCATCTCAAGCACAAGCCTTTACTTTCTTAGCTCGTGACCAAAGACTGGGTGCCAACATTGGTTCTTCTCAAGGTCCTACTGGTCTGGGTAAGTATTTAATGCGTTCTCCTACTGGAGAGATTATTCTGGGTGGAGAAACTATGCGTTTCTGGGATTTCCGTGGTCCTTGGTTAGAACCTTTACGTGGTCCTAACGGTCTTGACCTCGATAAAATCAGAAATGATATCCAACCTTGGCAATTACGTCGTGCTGCTGAGTATATGACTCATGCTCCTAACGCTTCTATTAATGCGGTAGGTGGCATCATTACTGAGGCTAACTCTTTCAACTTCGTTAACATTCGTCAGTGGTTGGCTTCATTCCAGTTCGTCATGGCATTCTTCTTCCTCGTTGGTCACTTGTGGCACGCTGGACGCGCCCGCGCTGCTGCTGGTGGTTTCGAGAAAGGGATTGACCGTGAAACTGAACCAGTATTAGCTATGCCGGATCTTGACTAATTGATTTTAATCATCGGTTAAGATTAAACAAATTATTAGTAAGCCTCTACTCTTTAGTAGGGGCTTATTATTTAAGTAATAAGTAAATAAGTAATAAATAATAAGTACGAGCTTGGCAATAAAAAAATACGGAGTATAGCAATAAACTATACTCCAATAATTAACTTTTTTTTGATTACAAACTAAATAAGATCTTTGATCAGAAAAAATTTACTCATCTGATAATTAAATTATTATGAACCAGCACAAGGATTGTCTTTGCTGCTAGCACAAGGATCACAATAGCCTTCTTCACCTTCGGCAGCGCAGGGGTTGCACTCTTTTTCATGACCGTCAGCAACTATGATCGCAGAAGCTCTTACGGATGAAGCACTGGCATTGCTAGGAAGGAAACCAACCAAGCTAGTAGATAAAAGAGAAGCAGCAGCCAGGGTAGAAATATATTGTAATTTCATGATTTCTGTTTAATGTGTGAGGTAATTTGAACTGAATAACTCGATTTATATCTAAAGGTGGAAATATGAAAATAACCTGAGAAACTTGTGTGAAAAAAATTAGAAACTTGTGCATAATTCGTGCAAGCTAAATTAATATTTTTTAGGGAAAAATCTCAGCAAAAAATCATTTTTGATAGTGATACTAGCAAGTGAAATTTCAAGATCTAGCTGAATTTAGGAACAGACATGAAAAATATCTTATTTAAAGGAAGTAAACTATTATTATTAGCTGGTGCTAGTGTGATCGCGATCGCGCATTTAACTTCTCCTGTAAAATCTCAATCAGACAATGTCACAACTATTGCCCTAACGCAAACGGGATGTCAATTTGTGGAAACAGAAGGCAAAAATCATAATTTTCAGACTACAAGTGCTGCTGATTGTAAAAAAATTAATAGTGATACTTTAGCCGAAAGAGAAAAAGAATTTAAACCTCTTGAGTTGACTGCGGGAGAATATGTTTTCCAAGTTACCAATGAAAATGTTCCTTATGAACTAGGTTTTTATCTAAGGGGACAGGGAAGATTCTCGACTTTACCAAAGACTAGTGGTGGAGGTTTAACCGGCGGAACTACTAAGGAGTATCGCGTAACTTTGCGTCCTGGTAAGTATTGGATCAGTTGTCCTCTTAACCCTACTCCTGATTATCCTTTAATCGTTAATTAATAGTACTAGTAGTTTGTCCCAGCCCATTCAGTGGTCAAATTTACATATCCCTTCTATTTGAACTTGTCCATTATTCAATTCGTTCTTGCTCCTCTCCCTCTGCTTTTACTTTCATAAGCGGAGGTTTTTTAACAAATCTCCAATTCTCTCATTCGAGGATATTATTCCACTTGATGGTATAACCTTTGTGTCTTAGGTAATTTCTAGAAATATTTTTACTAGGTTTTAATCAGATTTATTCTTCACGAGTAAAGCAAAAATTGTTAAATCAGAAGTATTGAAGCAAGGCTGTTCCAAGTTTTAAAACATTTACGATGTTATCGCCCATTTTTTCTATTACTGTAAAACTTACTTCAAGAACCCAAAAAGTAGCTTTTACTCTTATATCTATAATTTATTACTATATATTAGACTATGCAATTGGTCTTACAACTGTAGTTTTTGTTCTGTATAAAGGTACAAAACATAACATTATTTGTACTGAATTATTTAATTTTTTATGTTTTAATTAAATAGAGCAAACTATTGATATTGATACAGGAACTATATTTGAACGCTTTTGTTCAACTATATAAGAATCTTCCTTGGATTCTGCCCGCCGTAATTATTGCGCCACAAATTTTGGCTGGCGATTTGGAAATCGGTAAATTTGCCGAAGCACAAGGGGCATTTAATAGGCTTTTTTGGGCTATGTATGTGTTTGTTAGGACGTTTCACGAACTGGTAGGATTTACTGCCTCGATTGATCGTTTAGCTGAATTTGATGATTTCTTGCAGAAATCCCCAAGAGGAATTCACCGTGGCAGCATTCAGCCCCCAACTATTGAGATCTTAGAAGATGAGCGTTTTGCTATTCAAGACTTGACTTTGTATACCCCAAACTATCAAAGAACCTTATGTCAAAATGTTGCGGTTCAACTCAAACCAGGTCAAGGCATGTTGATTAGGGGAATGAGTGGTTGTGGGAAAAGTTCTCTGCTTCGTGCGATTGCTGGTTTATGGAATTCTGGTCGAGGTACAATTATCCGACCCCAACTAGAGAAAATACTATTTTTACCTCAGCATCCTTATATGGTTTTGGGGACTCTCCGGGAGCAGTTGCTCTATCCTCAGGTCAATGCTTGTATTAGCGATCGCCAACTCTGTCAAGTATTGCAACAGGTAAATCTACCTGATTTAGTTGCAAGATTTCAGGGTTTTGATACTGAAAGAGACTGGGCTGATGTGTTTTCTCTAGGGGAACAACAACGCATCGCTTTTGCTCGTATTCTAATTACCCAACCCAAGTATGTGATTTTAGATGAAGCTACAAGTGCTTTAGATGTCAAAAACGAAGAAAATCTCTATCGGTATCTTTTAGAGATGGGTAAGACTTTCATCAGCGTTGGTCACCGCTCGACTTTATTAAGATATCATCATTTAATCTTAGAATTATCAGGAGAGGAAGGGGCGCAAATGCTCTATTCTTAAAATTCTCGGGAGTAAAGATGCATAATTTTGTAAAATCTACTCCTGCTTGCAAAATTGTCAATATAAGTCTTTGTGGTTTAAGATTAATCCCGAATTCCTACGTTATGTTAAAAATTATGGACAAGATTAACTAGGAGTTGTGAAATATGAATACTTGCGCTTTTGGTATCTAGAGCTACATACAAAAATATCTTAGAGGCCAAAAAGCAAGGTCGAGTATACAATCATATCAATAAAAAAGCTGAGTGTTAATTGAAGTGGAGCAATCAATTAGGCTAATATCTGAAGAAACAGGAAAACTATTAGCTTGGGCATCGGGACTAGAAGGCTCAACGAATAGTTATTTGGAAGAAGTGCAAGCTTTATCCCAGAAATTAGGAGCTCATTATCGTTCTGATGGCTTAACGGAAATTGGTTTTTGGGTACCAGGATTAATGGGAGATGTTTTACACGAAAGAGATTTTTATCTCGAAGTGTTTACCCCTTTAGAAAAGATTGATTGGCGGAGTAAAGAACAAAGAATTAGCTTTAAACGCGATCGCATTCACCTCGAACAACAGGGAGAATTTAGTTGGGGTGTGGTAGCGGGAATGCAGCCAGGAACGAGAGAACAACCGGGTTCTTTTTACTGGTTACGTTATGTGGATCGAGCGGAAAAGTTACGCACAATTCGGGATTTACTGCCCTATTCTCTGCCCTACGGAATTTTTGCCCCAGCAGAACTCTATGATATGGAATCGTTACAGGCGCAAAGAGCAGATCTTGATTATTTTCAACGCACTGGCTCAATCGATAGTAAAGTACCCCCTCGTGTGGGTCCTCCGAGAAATATTTTAGAAATCCATGTGGGAACGGCTTCTGAAGAAGGAACTTTAGAAGGCTTGACTCGTATCTATCAGACTATTGCCGAGAAAATTAAGCAAAATCAGCCTTTAACCCCCGCCGAACAAAACTATATCGGCTATGACGCGATCGAATTATTACCTACGGAACCAACAATTGAATTTCGCGATGAATATAGTCCCGAAAGTGAGTTTTTTGCTTTTGTGACAGAAGATGAAGATATCGTCGAAATCGAACTGACTAAACCTAATACTCAAGATTGGGGTTACGATGTTCCTATTTTAGGTTCTAGTACCACTAATCCATCCTTACTGGGAAGTTTACGCCCCGATGAAGTAATCGATTTTATTGCCACCTTACATAATTTTCCCACCCAGCCAATTCATTTGATCTACGATCTTGTTTATGGTCATGCAGATAATCAAAGCGAGTTGTTAATTGCCCGTCAATTTCTCAAAGGACCTAATATGTATGGTCAAGATCTTAACCATCAGTTACCGATGGTGCGAGCGATTTTACTAGAAATGCAGCGACGGAAAATTAATAATGGAATTGATGGAATTCGTATTGATGGGGGTCAGGATTTCCGCTTTTTCAATCCCCTTTCAGGAAAAGTAGAACAAGATGATGCTTATCTGTTAGCAATGAGTAATGTTCCCCAAGAAATTGTGGGCAATAGAAGATTATTATTTACGATCTTTGAAGATGGTCGTCCTTGGCCAGAGGAAGGTTGGGAAGAAAAATCTCGCTATCGGGAGCTAATCGAAGCTAAACCCGATGCTTACCAGTGGGGGCCCCTAATTTTTGCCCATAATACCCCCAGTTTACAAGGTTTTTGGCATAGAAAATGGTCACGAGTTTTGGAAGCCATGACTATTGGCGATCATTGGATTACTGGTTGTGCTAATCACGATACCGTCAGGCGGGGTAATCAAATTGCCCTAGAAGAGGCGATTAATTGGCATTTGGGTAAAACTTTACCCGACATCTTGCGTAGAGCCTATGATAATCCAGCAATTAATACTTGGGTTTATGGTTTTAGTCCTGGGTTACCAATGGACTTTATTAACGCTACAATGCACGCTCCTTGGATGTTTTTTCGGAATACCGATGAACAATATGGGGTCAAGGTGGTTTCTGAAGAAATTGGTTTTTTAGCTTGGCAAATTACGCCAGAATTATATAAAAAGCCCCATGCTTTTCCCCGTTTAAAAGCGCAAGGGTTCAAGCAGCTCAAACAATTGCAAGAATTCGGGCAAGCCTTAAATTTTGCCATGATTCAACAGGATTACAATTTAGCCGAAGTCTTAGAAATACTGCGCTCTTGTACTGATACTCATTGTATTGTCGAGCTGCCCGTGCTCACAGAATTAATGCGGGGGGGCATGGTACGATTTCTCAAAAAATTAGACTTAGACCGCTTAAAAAACTTTGCTCTGATGTTTATGGAAGATTGCTATCAAATCTGCAATGTTTTCTATTACAGAGAAGATCTTGACCCGATTCAAACTAAGTTTAATTTGACTTTAAGACAATTTCGTCATCAGCATCCCTGGTTAGCAGCAAATATCACAGAAGGCGATCGCTTTGAGCGAATAATCGAGGACAACAGAAGCATCTTTTATGGAGTTCGTTACTCTCCTGATAGTCAAGAAGGGGTGGCGCTGATCTCTCATTTAGAAGGATCAGCTATGACGATTAATCTTGAAGAACTATTGGGATTGGAGTTAGAGAATTGGCAAATTGCGATCGCTTCTCCTGGTTTAGCGATCGATAATCTCCAGAGTTTTCATCTCGATCATAGTCAGGCTTTATTATTAAAACTTGTTACTGAATAATGAATCTTCATTCTCTAAGAACAAGCTTAACTATTATTGGTGCTGGTGCTTGGGGCAGTGCCTTAGCGGGTGTTGCCCAAAAAGCAGGTCAGCAAGTACAACTCTGGTCTCGTAGAAGTCCCCAATCATTAGAGTCTGTAACTCAAAATGCGGCAGTTATTCTCTGTGCTACCTCCATGAAAGGAGTTAATAGCACTATTGCACGGCTCCAAACCATCTCGATTCCCCAGACTACCATTTTAGTCAGTGCCACCAAAGGTCTCGACCCGACAACGATGCAGACTCCTTCGCGATTATGGCAAACTGCTTTTCCCCATAATCCCATTGCGGTACTTTCTGGCCCTAATTTATCTAAAGAAATCGAACAGGGTTTACCAGCGACCACTGTGATCGCCAGCACCAATCTCGCTGCGGCAGAACAAGTCCAAAAGATGTTTTCCTCGGATTCGTTTCGAGTATATATCAACGATGATCCTCTAGGAACCGAGTTAGGAGGAACCTTAAAAAATGTTATTGCGATCGCCGTGGGTGTTTCCGATGGTCTAAAATTGGGTACTAATGCCAAATCTGCTTTGATTACTCGCTCTCTTAAGGAAATTATCGCTGTGGGAACTCATTTAGGGGGCAAAACAGAAACTTTTTGGGGTCTTGCAGGTTTAGGAGATTTGTTAGCAACTTGTAGCAGTAGTCTCAGTCGTAATTATCGCGTCGGCTATGGATTAGCTCAAGGGAAAATTTTAGCTAAAATTTTGTCAGAGTTGCAAAGTACAGCCGAAGGAGTCAACACGGCTCATGTATTATTAAAACTTGCTAAATCCCAAAACATTCAGGTTCCGATTTGTCAGCAAGTCTGTCTGTTACTGAATGGTCTTACAACCCCAGAAGCCGCATTGGAGGCATTAATGAGTCGTGATTTGAAATCAGAAATAGGCAATTGAGAAAGAAGTGATTTGATCCTGTTACGAGACCATTAACATTAGTATCTAATAAATACCTAACGGTCATAGTTCAACATTTCTACCAGTGGTTTTATCTCGCAAATTTGTAAAAATTTCCTCTTCAAAATCCGCGTTTTTGAAATCTTGAGAGTTTCTAAAATCTTCTAAGCTAGTCGAAAAATTATTTACTGTTTGAATATCAATTAAAATTTCTACTCCATCAAGAATGTTAATTTCTTCTAATAATTCGATAGTTTTACCCTTCTTAATCCCTTTAACTGATGACATAATTACTCCTTTTTCTGCAATTTTTATCTATTTTCTCTCAGAATTGGGGTTTAGGGGTGAAGTACTCTTCACTTTGCCTGGTGGAAGCTCGATCACACCAATCTAATACTCGATTCCACGCCCGAAGGGCGATCGCGGTTTTTGACTGGGCGCTGGTAAACTTTGTTGTATTTTGCTCGACTAAGTGTGATTTTTTAAAATTTGGCTACAGAAAAACCCTTGAAAATATATTGTTAAGGGCTTTGCTGCAAAAGTTCTAATTTCTGCCACAGTCACCATCAATTATTGATTCTGATAATAAAATTTCAAACTTTAGACTTATTTTTTTCAACGGCGCGATCGCTATTCAAAAACTCTCGCATATATTGATTGACTAGATTTGGCTGTTCCTGTTGAACCCAGTGACTACAGTTGGGAATATAGCGAAGCTGAAAATCTTTCACATAGTCTTGGGTATCATAAGTCAACTCTTTACCGAGAAATTTGTCATTTTTCCCCCAAATCATCAGTGTGGGAACTTGCAGTACGTCCCATGTTGTCTGATTCAAAGGCCGTGGAAAAATATTGCGGTAGTAGTTAATCATGGCAGTAAGGGCACCTGGTTTGGCGGCAGCGTTTTTGTATGCGGCCAAGTCTTCTGGGGTAAAGGCGGTTTTGTTGATCGCTGAATCAATAAAGGCAGAAGCGATCGCCCGATAGTTATCGAACTGTAATCTTAACTCTGGCAGTAAGGGGATTTGAAAAAAGAGGATATACCAACTTCGTAGCATTTGTTGGGGATTACTGCGCAATGCTGCGGCAAATTTGGCGAGGTGAGGAGAATTCATCACAATTAGCTTCTCTAGCATTTCTGGATGGGCGTAGGCAAAACTCCAGGCGATAGCTCCTCCCCAATCATGTCCGACTAAGATACAGCGATCGTAACCTAGTCCTTTGATAACACCTTCTACGTCCTTAATCAATTCTGCTATCCCATAAGCTGCTCGTTCTTGAGGTTTTTCGCTTTCGTTATAACCCCGTAAGTCAAGGGCAACCACCTTGTAATCTTTGGCAAACTCTGGGATTTGATATCGCCAAGAGTACCAAAATTCGGGATAACCATGCAGCATCAGCATTAGAGGTCCTTCTCCCTGAGTGACGTAATGCAGCCGAACTCCATTGCTGAGAATGTAATCCTGTTTTAGAGAACTTTCTAATTCAGACATAGAAGGCTTTTTCATGGGAATATTCAGAAGAAGAAGCAATAAATATCTTAATTGGCTTGAGCTAAGTTGAGAGCTTAAAATGATAGAGTAGGCATGGCCGTGATTTTCCCAAATCTGCGATCGCGTTTTTGATAGCTGATGATAGCTTTCTCAAATTGTTGTAGATCAAAATCTGGCCAAAAAGTATCTGTTACATACATCTCTGTATAGGCTAATTGCCATAGTAAAAAATTACTCAGGCGCATTTCTCCGCTGGTGCGAATTAAAAGATCGGGATCGGGATTTGCAGAAGTATAGAGATATTGAGAAATGGTATTTTCGTCGATGGTATCTGGTGATAATTCTCCTAGAGCTACTTTTTCCGCAATATCGCGACAGGCTTTAACAATTTCTTTCCGACTGCCATAATTAATTGCTACATTAAAATTTATTGTTTGATTATGTCGGGTTTTTGCCATAGAGTAACGGATTTCTTGTTGCAAAGATGAAGGAAGGGGAGATAAATCTCCAATAAATCTAATACGAACTCCCTCTTCTCTCATTTCCTGTAATTCTTTTCGTAACAATCTCTCAAACAAATTCATCAGAAAACCGACTTCTGTTAGGGGACGACCCCAATTTTCTGTGGAAAAAGCGTAAGCTGTTAAAGTGTTAATTCCCCAATTTTTACAAGTCCGCAATATTTCCTTAAGAGTATTTGCACCCTGACGATGTCCTTCTAGTCGAGGTAAGCCCCTTTGTTGGGCCCAACGTCCATTCCCATCCATAATAATGGCTACGTGTTGTGGTAACTTTTTGAAATCGAGATCGATGGAGGTTGATGTTGTTGATACTAATTGTGCAGTCATAGAGTTTTTTTGTTAATAGTTAATAAATAACACCACCTTTATTTCAGGCCATTGAAAAACATTGGAACCAACTTTTCCCTGAACATTTGTGGATCTAGTTTCCAAGCTTTGTAGGCTACTCGAATTCGGGTTATTTGCAGTTCAGGTGCTAATAGAGTTGGCAGTAGGTGCCGCATCAAATACAGAGGACGTTCCCAGAACGGCATTGTGTTAGTTACTTCTAGGAGATTTTTGAGCCGACGCAGTTCTGCACCAACCATGAGATCGTTCCCCATCACCCAAGCCGCCTGTTCCATCGCTGCACACTTTTGCTTGGTCTGTTCGACCTTTTTCCTACATTCTGGGCTTTTCTTGGCGATTTTGGCTAGCCAGCGATTGCCCCAACTAACGTGACCTGCTTCTTCTAGGAAAATTTTTTCGAGGGTTTCCCGAATTTTGCTATTTTCTTCTGTCTGAGGAGCTTCTTTGAGAGCATGGATATGGGCAGCAAATGTTTGACAACCTCGCTTTTCAGTGACGTTAATCGATGCTAAGACTGTAATCAGATAGTCTTCGAGGTTTCTTTTTGGATCGTAAGATTCTAGTTCTAGCAACCTTTCAAAATAGTCAATATATGAAACTCCCAATGGCGTACCAATTGTAACTGCCAGTGACTTACCAGGATCTAGTGGACCGAGATCTATCAGTAAATCTGTCAGCCACATCGCATGGCGTGCTTCGTCTGAGACATGACGTGACAACTCTTGAATTAATTCAATTAATTCTTGAGAATCAGCTTTGAGCTTTTCAATGATATCGGTGAGTTCTTTGCAGCTTCGCTGTTCATTGTAGCGATAGCGATTGAGCGTCATCAGGTGAATTTTGCGATCAGACAGTACAAATTGCTTGGCGAGGTCGCGAGCACTTATGGAATTGTTGAGTTTTCGAGGATAGGCAACTGCCATTTATTTATATAAACTTGTATGAATTTTTTTTGTTAAGTCGAGTTATTCAATAAAGATAAGCACAAAAAAGTAACAAACTAGGTACAAATACTGGTCATAATCTTGATGTTTTGTACATCGTAAAAATCACAGTTGTAAAACTAACTACATATCGTACTATGTAGTTAATGATATTAATATAAATGTAAAAGCTACTGGTAATGGTCTTGAAGTGAGTTTTGCAATAATAGAAAAAGCAAGCAGTATCAGAATTGTTTGATAGATTCTTCAGAAATACTAAAAAATATTCTTAAGACTGACTGTTCATTTGCCCTTCACTTTACGTGGTGGAAGCCTGATCGCACCAGTCTAAAACTCGATTCCACGACCGAAGGGCGATCGCGGTAGAGTTTCCGAAATCAGTAAATAGGTAATCTACCCTTGGCTAATTTCTTGTAATCCCCTAACTAATCGTTGGATAGCTTCCACTGCCGTTTCTGGTTCTAAAGCACCATAGGCAACTCGTAAATAACAACCATTTGTCATGCCAAAAGTACTCCCAGGAAGGACTGCTACTTTATAAGTTTCAATTAAATTTTTCACTAACTCAAAATCAGGAATTTCTATCTTAATTTTGAGAAAAAGATAAAAGGCACCTGCTGTCGGCGCTATTGTGCAGATATTTTTAATTGAACTAAGTTCTTGAAGAATTTTCTCTCTTGTAAACGCAATATTTGGTAAATATTTTTGACAATAATTTACCCCAGTTTTTATGGCACCTAAAGCAGCATATTGAGAAACTACAGGAGGACAAATAAGATTAGTATCTTGAGCTTTTTTCACTGGCATCAATAGATGTTGAGGAATGACCATATAGCCAATACGCCAGCTAGCAAAACCATAAGCTTTCGATAAGCTAAAAAGAGAAATTGTGTGGTTTTTACTATCAGGAAATGAAGCGGGAGAAAGATGTTTTATGCCGTTATAAGTAAAATATTCATAGGCTTCATCCCTCAGATGATAAATACCTTTTTCTCGGCAAATTTGATTTACTTCTGCTAAAGCTGCTGGTGAATAAACAACTCCCGTAGGATTATTAGGAGAAATAGTAACTACAGCTTTAGTTTTGGGTGTAATTGCTTTCGCGATCGCGTTTGGTTGTAGTTGATAATTGGCATCGGTTGCTACTAACACTGGCTGACAACTTGCCATTGTAATTGCCATTTCATGATTGAAATAATAGGGAATATTGAGAATAATTTCATCTCCTGGGGAAGTAATGGCAAAAATAGTATTGAGAAACGCCATATTGCTTCCCGCCGTTACCACAATCGAATTATCTTGGTTGATGACAATTTTATTTTCGACTTGTAATTTAGTTTTAATCGCCTCAATTAAGGGAGTAATTCCTTCTACGGCTTGATATTTGTGATTGGCTGGGGATGCTAGAAATTCTGTAATAGAAGATATTGCTTCTGGCGGAGGAGGATAAGAAACTACTCCTTGTCCTAGAGAAATAGTACCTGGATTTTGACGGATCAGTTCTCCAATTACAGGGATTAACGGTGTTTGTACCGCTGACATGCGCGAATTTAGTCTTAGTTTTTGCTGGAACATCTAACATCTTCCGCATTGGTTTTCAGTAAATATAAACTTTCTACACAGCGATCTCTTAAAAATACTAGTGGACGTAGGCATAAATATTACACATATTCAAAAAGGTTAGACTTTTGTCATAAAAGGCTTTTGACTTCCGCATAGATAGATAGATAGATAGAAGTAGTAGAAGTTACCTTACTATATTAAATTTTGTGTATTCTATTGTATATTTTTGCATAAATTTGGCTACTAGATTGCTAGTTTGTTTCAATTAATAGTTATTTTTTATAGTATGTATAGCTTTTATGAGATTTTTAGGTGCGGTAAGTGAAGATACGAAAAACCTTAAAAAGAAGCATCTTGTTGATGCTGGCAACATTTGTTTCAATGCTTTATATTATTTCCGGGGGTCAATCTCAGTCCAACGAACAAGTTTATCGTATTGGTTTAGGGCCTTGGATCGGTTTCGGCCCAATCTATCTTGCCCAGGAAAAAGAATTTTTTCAAGAAGTAGGGATTAAACCAGAATTAACCGTTATCACGGGCCTAGCAGAACGCAATAGTGCGCTAAAGTCAGGTAAGATTGATGCTCTTGCCGCACCCGTTGACTACTTTGTCCTCTCTGCTGGCAATCGTCTAGAAACTACAACTGTCATGGCAATCGATGAATCTGTCGGGGGTGATGGCATCGTTGCCAAGAAGTCGATTAAGAGTTTTCAGGATCTTAAAGGTAAAAAGGTTGCCTTTCAACGGGGTTTGCCTAGTGAATTCTTTCTGCGAGCTTTATTGCAGCAAAATGGCATGAGTCCGGACGACTTGGACACCGTCGATATGGAAACAGCTCAGGGGGGTGCTGCGTTTATTGCGGGTCAAGTAGATGCAGCCGTTCTCTGGGAACCTTGGTTGACGAAAGCAAAGGAAGAAGGAAATGGAGATATTCTGGCATCTACCAAGCAATATCCCAATCTAATTGTGGATTGTTTGGCATTTAATAGTCGGGTTGTTGAGCAATCTCCCGAAGACGTACAGAAAATCGTCGATGTGGTGCTCAAAGCCATTGCCTATTGGCAAAAAAATCCAGAAGAAGCCAACCAGATTATGGCTCCTTTCTTTGAAGTGGATGCAGCTAAGTATGCAGCAATTCTGAGTGGTGCTAGGTTTACCGATCTTGCTCGCAATCAGGAATATTTTGGCACAAAGGAAAATCCTGGACCAATCTTTGAGGTAGCTAAACAGGCTTCAGAAATCTGGCTAAAGGCTGCCATCATTCAAGTTCCGGTAAATCCTAAATCTATTATTTCAACTGATTTTATTAAGCTACCTAGAGGGTCGGATAGAGATGAAACGTAGAGTTACCAAGAAAAGAACTTTTTTCCTCATTATGGCAATCACTATCAGTACAATTTGTGTAGTTTTAGGGTTTCAGTCTCAGTCTCTTGTAACAAACCAAGAACAAACACCTACACCTCCATCTAACTCAACGTCGAGTGTGAACGATGACGTATTTTGGAAACAATTAATAACTGAATGGCTATCTTAAAACGTTATATTTTGAGCGGTAAATTTTCAGTCTTCCAATCACGATTATTGGAATTATCTCCTTTTCTTGCTCTGTTACTCGTTTGGTATTTGTTAACTAGAACTGAGATAATTAGCCCCATCTTTCTTCCGCCACCAGACAAGGTTTTTTCCAACCTCCTGCAACTTTTTTTATCCGTCAATTTCCTTGTAAATAATTTGTTTCCCAGCGTCTTTAGAGTCACGTCAGCTTTCCTAATGTCCGTTTTCATTGCCCTTCCCCTTGGAATTGTCAGTAGTCAAATTGCTTTTATTTCACGTTTACTTGAACCCATCTTTGGATTTACTCGTTATCTTCCCGTTGCTGCTTTGGTTCCTCTTTGCATTCTCTGGTTCGGAATTGGTGACGAGCAGAAGATAGCGGTGATTACATTAGGAGTAGTTTTTCAGCTTGTCTTGCTATTTGCCTTCGATACAGCCTCAGTTCCTCATGAGTTCATAGAGAGTGGTCGTACCTTTGGGTTAACTCGTTGGCAAATTGTCCTTCGAGTTGTACTCCCTTGGTCTATGCCAGCTATCTGGGATGATATGAGAATTTCGGCTGGTTGGGCTTGGTCTTACCTAGTGCTGGCAGAACTTGTGGCTGGAAACAAAGGTTTAGGCTATTTCATCATTCAATCACAGCGATATTTGCAAACAGAAAAGGTTTTCGCGGGAATTTTATTCGTCGGTATTCTAGGTGCTTTAACTGATATGATGTTTCGAATTGTAGCTTCTAAGCTATTTCAATGGAAATGAAGACAAACAATGATACTGGGTTGTTAAAGTTCCAAAATGTCTCAAAAACTTTTGTAGATAACAAGTTTCGCAAGATTCAGGCTTTAGCCAACATTACATTTGCTTTAAATCAAAGTGAATTTATTGTGATTATTGGTCCTTCTGGTTGTGGCAAATCTACGATCTTGAGGTTGGCAGCGGGGTTGGACAAGACCTCTTTTGGGAAAGTTCTATATCGGGGTAAACAGATTAAAGAACCAGACCGTCGGCGAGGATTAGTGTTCCAATCCTACAGCGTATTTCCTTGGCTAACCGTTCGGGAGAATATTGAGTTTGGGCTAGATAAGACTGATTCTCGACTCAATCAAGAAAAAGTTTCAAACTGGTTGTTTTTCACGGGCTTAGCTAATTTTGCTGATGCTTATCCCAAAGCTCTCTCTGGGGGTATGCGCCAAAGAGTTGCTCTCGCTCGCACAATGATTGTTGAGCCAGAATTGTTGCTGCTGGACGAACCATTTGGAGCCTTGGACGAACGCACTAGAGAAAGTATGCAAGCCTTGTTGCTTAAAGCCGTTGCTAATTCAGGATGTTCTGTCTTGTTAGTTACCCATGATATTCGTGAAGCCCTGATCCTGGCTGACCGAGTGTTCTTGATGGGGCCACACCCAGGAAAAATTTTGGATACCTTTGTCCCTCCCTCAGAGAAGCCGCGAACTCGTGACAATCTTAGCAATCCTGAATTCAAGTCTTTATATAAGGAAATTCTTAACCGTTTCCCAGTTCAATTGTTAGAAGACTAGACGATGTTTCTCGCAAAATTATATTTTTGGTGGTTATGAATATGAATAGTCTCAGAAAAGCTATATTGTTGTTTGTGATATCTTTGCTTATAGTTGTATCTTTTGTCGTAATTAAGTCATTAATTCCTCCCAAGTCGCAGAATTCGGGGGAATGGCTTATGTTAGGAAACCCATTCAGCGGTTTTAGCACCTTCCGCAATGAAGAATTCAAGAGAGATCTCGAAAAAGAGGGAATTAGTCTAAAGTTTGAGTGGGAACCTGACCAGAAGGAACGCGCAAGGCGTTTAAGTGACGGGGAGGCTCAATTAATTGTCACCACTTTGGATCAGGTGATCCAGCATAGACCAGAGGGGAAAATTGTAGGACTGATTGACCGCACCAAAGGAGCTGATGCAGTAGTAATAAATACAGTAGATTTTCCTAGTTTGAGAGATCTGAAGTATCCTAGCTTTGAGGCTTTTGAGGCTTTGCGTAAGCTAGCTAACAACGAACACTCAAAGGGACGGAAGCTGAAGATGGTCTATGCCAAAAACAACCCTCCTGAGTTTCTAGCTCGCTACTTAGACTTCAAGTTTGATACAGAGTTTGAGTTGAACTATTTTGACACGAAGGATTGCTGTAACAACATAATAGAAACTTTCGAGACACTGCAAACAGATCGAGATGTGGTACTCGCTGTTATCTTTGAACCATTCATTACTAAAGCTGAAAAGGCTGGTTACAAAGTACTCCTCTCCACTGAATATGTGCCGAAAGCAATAGTAGATGTACTCGTTGCCTCTGACCAGTTGCTCCAACAGCAATCGAGAAAAGTCTCCAAATTTCTGGAAGTTTACTACGATCACATCAACAAACTCCTGTTAGATAAGTCGTTGATGCGAAAACAAATTTTAGATGACGATAAAACATTGTCGTTGGAGGAAACGGAGAATCTTCTGGAAGGGATTTACTTTTTTACAGCAAAAGAAGCCAAAGCTTGGTTTACTAACGAGACACTAGAAGATTTGATCGATGAATTTGGTTTATTGCTGGAATTGTCAAACAAAATAGATCGGGCACCTCAAAGATCCAAAGACTTTTTTACTGTCGAGTCAATTGAACAGGCTGTAGCAACTAATGAAGAACTATGCGGCAAATTTGAGAAATTGTTGCAATTCAAAAGAATTTGCCAATTCGAACCTGTTCCAGAGCTTGATTTTGATGACATATCCCCTGATCCAACTCCTCCTGTGCCAACACCCCCATCCGATTCGCTTAGCATTTCAGAAACAGTATACTTTCTTACTAGTGGGTCTTCGACATTAACGCCTGACAGTAGCAAAACTATTGACAATTTAGCTAAAAAGATTCAAGAAGAATACCCAGATGTGTTTGTGAAAGTGATTGGTCATGCCTCTAGAACTGGTGGTAAAAAATACAACGATTTCCTTAGCTATCAGCGGGCAAAGGCAGTTGAGGAATATCTGCGCAGTCTTGGTCTCAAAAATACAATTGATATTGAGGCTCAAGGCTTCTCCAATCCACTACCTGACTTTCCTCCAAAAGATCGTCACCAACAACGGGCTGAAATTAGTCTTGTTCGACAGTAGCAAGGGAAAAAATTGTATTTCATCCACTAAGCGATTAACCAAAGGTCAGCGCCTGTTAGGTCGATCCCATGAAGCTGCTCCCTTTGGGGTTTGAGTCGATCATAGCCTTACAAGTTGTTTTCACTACAGCTTTTGGTAAAAGTAAATCTCCGATATCGAAGTAAATATGGAATATTCATAAAAACTGATAAAAATCGCTCAAAAATCACAAAAAATAATTAATATCAATATTAAAGATTACAACAAATAAGTAATGTTAATAAGTAATAATACAGAAAAAAATTACTATATACTAAATTCATCTCTACTAGAGTAGAGACAAATTAAATCAAAAAAATAAATGATTCTTTATAATTAGAAGAGACCAGTCTAAAAAATCAATATAAAGATAAAAATATCTTTCTACCTAGAAATTTTTCGTTGATGGATAAGTTAATTGACAAAAGCATAAATTATTAACTACTTATCGCGATAGCCTTTATGACATCGATCTAGCCCAAAACCCTTGAAAATAAACAATCTCTTCACTCAACGAAAAATCACCTGAATATCTTTTATCACTGCAATTTATCCTGACTTGTCTAGGAGTAACGCGTCTGTAAATATAAATAGAGGAAGAAGTAAGCACAAATGAGAAGACCGACTTGGTTGAATGATATAGCAATATGGGGTCTAATTCTGGCATTTCTGGCAATTGTAGTTGATGTAGCTAATCCCGAAATAAGAAATTTTTTGGGACTAAGAGAAGGTAGCAATGAAAATCCAAAAACTGCTCAAAAGACAAGTAGTAATACATCCCGTTACACTGATCTTGAGAATCTCCTAAAAAAAGAAAAATGGCAGGAAGCTGATAGGGAAACCTATTCAATAATGCGTCAATTGGCACAGAGAAAAAACCTAGATTCCCAAGCTCTCAAAAAAATTTCCTGTTCAAACCTCAAAGAAATTGACCATCTTTGGGTCGAATATAGCAACAAACACTTTGGTTTTAGTGTTCAGAAGCGTATCTGGCAAAAATTCGATGGAAAAAAAGATGATCCAGTCAAGGAATTAGGTAATACCGTAGGGTGGCGAGAAAAGAATCGATGGAAGGGGCTAGATGAAATAGATTTTAATTTGCACGACGCTCCTGCGGGACATCTACCTGTTCTCAAAACCGAGGTGTGGACTGCGGAGAAAGGAGGGTTTCCGCTTCTATTCGAGCGTTGCAACAAGCTGTGAACTATAGCATGATGCCTATCAGTTAAGTTGAACAAGGCGAATTTCAGTGCGTTGTTGTTGAGAGTATTTTGAAGAAATTATTTTTTATGATATTTTCTTTCCATATTAACGCTATTTGAAGGAGATAAAGATGCCGGCTAGATTTGAAGACAAGGTTTTAGGAAGCTCCATTACCACAGCATCTAGACTACCTTGGACTAACGCACCAGTTCGCTCGACGGGTGAACTTTACCCATACCTGAGCAAACGATTAGCTGAGCTGCATGATTACTTACCTCTCTCAGTGACTTTATTCTCAGATCCAGAAATTGAGGAATCAGCTATGGTTAGTTTTCTTGAAGAACTTCCAGGTCAGTTTGAACGAGAGTTCCGCCTTCGGAATGCCCGTCGGGAGCGGTTCGTTAATATGAATTTATTGAGTGAGCAGGAAATTCACGAAATCTTAACTGGACACAGGCAGGTACAACCCTGGGCGCTATACTTCTCCAGAGAAGGTGGGTTAGGTGTTTTGTCTCAGAACCTGGAAGTTTATCGGGAAGATGTGTCCAGCGGTGTTGTCCCCTGCACCTCCATGCCGAATCATGGTGTTGCTTGGAGAAAAACATCGGCAGAGGACTGTCAGATTTGGCTGGCGACGGCTCGAAAAGAAGGATTGGATTGGGATTGGGATTCCGATATTGGTCATGAGTCGGCACATTCAAGTTTTGCTCCAGTTCCCCTTTTTGCTCAAGCCTTACATGTTAATCCTGAAATAACTTCCTTAGATACCGTTAATAATATCCAATATCTTAGTACTGATCACTTGGCTCGTATGAGTTACACCTATTCAGAAATTGCTGTGATTGCCATGCGTGGAGAACAGCGAAATACAAAAACTGGCTTACCTGTTGTGGAGCAACCAGAAGAACTTTATGCCTTCCTAGAATTGTCGCACCAACTTATGCCAGACTTAGGGTTTGATCGAGCTTTAACTTCTTGTAAGCGTGCTAATGGTCAAATCGATGTTGATGATAGCGTTGAAATTTATGAAATTGGCGCATCAGTAATGCGTGTTCTGCCTCACATTTCCAAATTAACTAATAGCTTTGCTATACCAACAATTGACTTTTATAAATCAATAAGTTAACAGTGATCTTGTGATAACTTATACCAAATCCGCATCTCAAAACCCCTTTTTATTTGTTCCTGATAAAATCCTTCTGTCATTTGTCTTGTCTAATTTTTAAGTGGGGTATCTAAATCGGATTTGATATTAACTTCAAATCACTTCGCAAGACGAGCAAACACAATAATTAATTTCTTAAGTCCTGCTCGCGTGTAAACTAACTCTGCTACTATTATCTTCTGCCAGTTATTTTAAAGTGTCTTTAGCTTGGTGCTTACCTAATTCTCCCAAAGACATGGCGAGAACTTATTTTAAATCAATAAGTTTTCTCAGAATTACTTAACTGCTAATTGAGCGATACGCTTTAAGATGCGCAGGACATAATATAAATCATTCCCTGGATTGAGAATGTAGAACAAGCGAGATAATAGGTACTGAGGTGTATCTCCTTGAATTAACTTGATAAAGAGGAAACTATTTCCATTAGTAATTAGTCCATAGGTCGGTCGGTCAGGATGAGGATTGGCTAGCATATAGGTTAGTAATTGTGACTTGCCAACTTCCAGGGAAAAAGCGGCTTGTTTAGACTCGATAACTACTACCCAAAATTGGTTGCATACGGCTAAGACATCAATCTGTCCTTTGAGAATTACCCCTTCATCTTCCAGAGAAATTTCGATGGATTTTTCTGATCTGATGCGAAAGGGCCGAAGGTAGAAGCCAGCTAAATCTAACAAGGGGGATAAAACTACCATCTTTACTGTATTCTCTAACAGAGGTGGGTCTTCCATTAAATTGGAATAGCTAGCTTTCACTCGGTCTAATCTTTGTTTTTCTACTTCAGTAATTTCGGGCAAGTCATCTTGCCATTCTCGAAAAAGTTGTTGATCTTCAACTAACTGAAGACTAAATTTTTCCGCTAGTTTTTGTAAAGTGATTTCTCTAGCTGGTATGGTTTGAACCATGATTTTTTAGTTCTATCTGAAAATTGCTTCGCGATTAGCTATAAGCTTTTTTACAAAAAGGGATATTTGTAATTTTACACTATAGAGTGTTGCTACCGGCTAATTTGCTAATTCGTCTGATTGATTTTATGCAATATTATTGAGGTTATTATTCGTAAATTTTTGCAGTTGTTTTTGAATTAAACTTTGTAAGTCTTCACGTCTTAATTCAATGCCTTGACTCAAATTTTCAACCTCATTAAAAAAAACAATGCTATCAATTTTTTTCACAGAAAAAAGTCGAAATAAAATATGAGTTGTTGGTAAAGGCTTCACTAGAATTTTTTCATCTTGTTTTTGGTTAAATTTTATGGCATCTTGATAGGAAGTAAAAGCATAAATCACAGTTTTCGCCAAATCTTGCTGCGGATCCTTTTTGACACTAAACATGATCCAATCTTCTGTCTCGTTCTGCAAGATATAATATTCTAAAAATTTTAATTGTTCAGCAAAGGTCTTTAGTACAGGAGCGATCGCTTTTTCGATAACTAACGCAGGAACTCCGTAATTGGGAGCATCATCAATTAATATCTGTAACTGTTGGTCTAAGTCCATAATTTATCTAGATTTAAGAACAATTTTGTTCTAATAACTCGATCGCGATCGCCAAAGAATCAGGCTGTACCTGTACAGTATAGGCTTGGGCTTCAATTTCCCTTCGATAGGAATGATAACGCATAAAGTAGGGTCTGGTAAATTGAGGAGGCTCAAGATCCAAATTCAGTAGCGATACTTGTCCTCCTCCGGCACAAGTTTGAGCAGCATGAACAGCTTCGTGAACCAAAACGGCTTGAGCATTTCCTAACTCAAATACCACTGGATTAATCCAAATGGTCTTAGTTTTACTATTCATTAAGCCATAAGGTCTTAATCCCAAATTATTGATGTTTGGTGGGATTTCTTGTTTAACAATAAATCCATAATTAGTTAGAATTTGTTGTAAACGCTCAAACTCTGAATTGTCACCTGAATAAGCTAAATTAGCAAATACTAATGAAGAAATTAAGAAAATAATAACTGATGTCCATCGTAACTTAGATAATAATCTACACTTCACGTTTCTATTCACTTATTACCTATTACTTATTACTTATTACTTATTAATCTTCTTGCGGAGACCAAAGTAGTCTTAATGCCATAATAGCAAACCCTAAAGCCGCGATCGCTTTTAATAATTTTTCTGGTAAAAATTGAGCCACACCTCCGCCAGCGATTACCCCAAAAAAGCTCGCTAACACCAAAGCTACCGTAGAGCCTAAAAATACAGCACGGGGATGTTTAGAACTTCCCCCCAAAGCGATCGCAGCTACCTGACTTTTATCGCCAATTTCTGCTAAAAAAACGGTAATAAAACTAAGACCTAAAAGTTGAAAATCCATAAATATTAATTAAATTTGCAAGTTAAAAACTGTTCACTATTTACTGATAACTGTTAACTGATAATGTCGTTAATTAACCAAGCTGTAATGAATAGTAATAAGATAGCGACAGATAAATCTAAGATTTTGGGATCGAGTTTTTTTGATAACCAATAACCAATCAAAACTCCCAATAAACTAGTAGTAATTAAAGCAGCAGCAGCTCCCATGAAAACTAGCCAAGGAGATTGGGATTCTGCAGTCATTAATAAAGTGACGATTTGGGTTTTATCTCCCATTTCCGCCAAAAATATTGTGAAAAAAGTAGAAGTAAATACTGCCCAAAAACTCCAGGATCTTGAGCCAGATAAGGATTTTTGGTTATTATCCAGAGTCGATTCTAAAACATTATCTGATACTACGCGATCGCAAATTTGAGATTTAACAGTTTTCATTTAGTTTATAAACAGATATTAATAGATAGTATTATGGGCAATTAGCACAAGCGACAAAATAGTCTAAAACCAGTTACTATCTAGTTAACTTAACAGTTGACAATTATTAATCCCTATTATGGTCTTTTTTCGCCACGATACACAACTAACTGAAATCGCACAGCCAATTCTCGAAGAGATTTTTCAAGAATTTCCTACTTTAGCTAGAGATCAAATCGCTCTGTCCTGGATAGTTTACGATCATCCTGTGATTGTTAATACTGGTGGTGCTTTATCCGCTGAAGAATTTTGGCAACATGAGGTTAGAGGTTTTAGCTATCGAGGCTTTGAAAGGATCTATCCTGCCAGTATTGTGAAATTATTTTACCTTGTGGCAATTGAAGAATGGCTAGAAGAGGGTATGATTCCGGACAGTCTGGAATTACAAAGAGCGATTCGCGATTCAATTATCGATTCGAGCAACGATGCCACTAGTTTAATTCTCGATACTCTAACTGGAACTACTAGTGGCCCCGAATTACCTCCTGGTCCCTTTGAAACCTGGAAACAACAGCGAAATATCGTCAATCGTTATTTTAAATCTTTGGGTTGGTCAGAATTAGATACGATCAATGTTAACCAAAAACCCTGGAATGAAGGTCCCTATGGTAGAGAAAAAGCCTTCTTAGGGGAAATGATGGAAAATCGTAATATGTTAACTACCGATAGCGTTGCCCGATTATTACACAGTATCATTGGCGGAGTTGCCGTATCAAGCGATCGCTCTTCGCAGATGATGCAACTTCTCAAGCGAAGTCTCAACCCCAAAGATTTAGCTAAGTATGAGGAGGAAGAAAACCAAATTACAGGTTTTCTGGGGGAAGCGTTACCCACCAATGCTCAAATTTGGTCAAAAGCTGGTTGGACATCCCAAGTACGTCACGATGCTGCTTATATCGAAATCCCCCAACTACAACCTTATTTATTAGTAGTTTTCACTAAAGGCAAAGATAATTCCCAAAATAAAAGAATCTTACCCTTTATTTCTCAAGCTTTCATCAAAGAAATGAATGATGAACTCAGAACTCAGTAGAGTCATTTCTCTAAATTTGATTCTCCAAGCATGAGGCGAATATCTTTTAAAAGGCGATAAAGGGTCAGCGAATCAGTAGAAAAAGCTTCAAAGCCAAAATGCTCATAAAACTCTCTAGCAAGATCGTCTTTAGCATGGACGAGGATAGCGCGGATACCTGCTACCTTAGCTGCTTGTAAAGTTCTTCGCATGGCATCTAATAGCAATCCTTGTCCCAACCGTTGTCCTTGAAAGTCACGATCTACTGCTAGTCTGGCAAGAATTATTACTGGTACGGGATAGCGTGGGAGTCCTTTTGCTAGTCGTTCTGGTGCATCCCCATATCTAACTTCGCCTACAGTTAGGGTGTAATATCCCACAACCCTTTCTCCTATCAATGCCAGATAGGTTTGTGAGCTATCTGATCGCTGATTTTGCCAAGCAAAGCGAGTCAAATAACGATTTAATACTTTGGTTCCACAATCGAAATTTTCGGTCTGGTGGTCGGCACGCAATTTCTCAATGCGTGGTTTTTCAGGAAAAGATGGCAAATTCAAGGGCTATCTCAAGCTAGTGAGGAAATATCATCAGTTTACTCTAGATCAAAAACGCTGGGTTCTTGTAGCAATTTTTCTAGTCGGGGGTGACGACGAGGGGGAGCGTCCAATTTTGCCATAAATTCTGACCATTGTTCGGCATTGAGTTGCCACAGTCGCCTATCCGCCAGAGTTTTTTCTGCTGCTGAGATTGCGGTATCGAGAACAAATTCGCTCAAGGTTTTGTGACGTGCATCTGCTGCATCTTGTAATAGCCGTTTGGCAGAGGGCGAAATTCTAATGTCCAGACGTTCGCTACGAGAATTTGATGCCATGAGAATTAGATTATTCTTACAGTCTCAGTTTAACAAAATTGTCAGGACATTGGCGACACAATTTGATCACGTAAGACGTAAAATAGAATTATCGTCAGAGAAAAAATAGACATGGCAAATAACGATCAAACCATCCAAGATATTTATTAAAAGGTAATCAGTCCTTTGTCACTGAATGATCGTATTCAGCTAGCAGCTCTAATTTTAAACGCTATTACGGAGCAAAATATAGAAGTTATTGATAGCAGCGATACTTGGACTGAGCAAGATCGACTTGACATAACATCATTTTCCTTACAGCATGCAGCTAGTCTCTTTCCAGATGAAGAGGAGATTGTATAGTAATGTCATTTAATCCTGGTGATATAGTTACAGTAGACTTGACCGGGGTCAAAGGGATGAAACGGCGTCCTGCTGTGGTTCTATCGTCAGTCAAGTATTATGCAATCCGTCCTGACACAATAGTTGGACTTATAACCACTCGAACAAGAGGACTTGGGGAGACTGACTACGAGTTATATACAAGATTGGAGACAAGCAGGTTTACGTGTTGCATCCGTTTTTCGTAGCTTTATCGTAACATTACCTCCTGCTGCAAATTTAGTTTTTATTGGGCATCTCTCTGAACGAGATTGGAAAGGTGTGCGGGCTTCCGTAAAAATAGCCCTCGCAGAATTGGATAATTAAAACACTCTACAATTATCGTTATTGAATCCAGCTAATTATTAAATGCGATTTCTGCCGAAAAGAAACTAAGGGCGATCGCTCTATGAAAATTGAAACCATACCGAGAGATCATTACGTTCAGTAAACAGTCATATTTCTTTATTTTGACTTGCCATATCTATAAGTTTTAGTGGAAAAATCAAGATCTATTTCGATATCATAGCGGTGGGGTAAATATTAGGAAGGTTTACGTCTCATAAATAGTTGGGGCTGATATTCTACACAGTCCTAACCCTTGTCAGACTATAATTCTAACTATCAACAATGATAACCAATGAGATAATCAATTCTTTTTTGAGATGTGATTATAAATCGTATCTACAGTTCAATAACAAAATCGGCAGTAAGACAGAATATGAACTGTTGGAAGATGAACTTCGAGATCTTTACAAAAATAAATTCTACCAAAAGCTTCGAGAATCTCCTGAAAATCAAATATTGTCTGTTGATAATTTGCAAAAGACAATTCAAGTTGAAAAGATTGCTTTTATTATTGCTCCTACTTGGCAATCAAATCAGTTTCATGTCAGTTTTGATGCTTTAGAATTATTACCAAACAAATCCTCATCAGGTAAACTTACCTACATCCCTATATCAATCTCTCCGAAAGAAAAAGTCTCCAAGCTTGAAAAATTATCTTTTGTCATCAAATGCTTAATTTTAGAAGAACATGGTATTAGACCTGAATTTGGTAAGATTATCTATGGATGTGATTTAAAATCTACCAAAATCAAAATCTCATCTTATCTTCAAGAAGCGAAAAAGAAATTAAACGAACTAATAAATACTGTTAATAATTCAGAGGCTCCTCGATTTTTCCAAAATAAGTATTGTAAGACTTGTGAGTTTCAAGATGCTTGTAAAACAAAATTGATTGAGGCAGATGATTTAAGTCTCTTAGGCGGTATCAGTCGAAAAGAAGTTTTGAAAAAGAATAATAGAGGGATTTTTTCGATCTATCAGCTTTCCTATACGTTTAGACCAAGAAAAAAGAGGAAGAAAAAGAAAGCGACTCCCAAAAGCCAACGATTTTTATGGGAACTCAAAGCATTAGCATTGAGAGAACAACGAACCTATATTCAGGATATTCCTAAACTACCAGAGAGTAAGACGGAAATTTATTTAGATCTAGAAGGATTACCAGAAGAAGGGTTTATTTATTTAATCGGAATGGTAATCAAAAACTATGAAACTGAAAGATGTCTTTCTTTCTGGGCAAATTCTCAAGAAGAGGAAGAAACTATCTTTAAACAACTTCTTGATACAATTTCTAAACTACGAGACTATAAAGTCTATCATTATGGAAATTATGAAATTAGAGCACTAAAAAAAATCAGCACAAAGCTCAATGATTCCTATAAAGCTGAAGTTAATCGAATTATAGAAAACTCTATTAACTTACTCTCAATTTTTACCTCAATCGTTTACCCACCAACCTATACAAATGAGTTAAAAGATATTGCGATTTTTTTAGGTTTCCAATGGCATGAAAAAAACGCTTCAGGTATTCAAAGCATAGTTTGGAGAAAAAAGTGGGAGTTATCTGGGGAAAGTGATTATAAACATACACTTATTCAATATAATCTTGATGATTGTCACGCCTTAAAAATCATCAAATGCTGGTTAATTGATATTGAGAAAGAGATAACAAGTGAGAATTACGAGAATTTTATTCAATCAGAGAATGTAAAAATTGAAGAAGGTTATACGCTTCAATACGGGAGGACAAACTATGTTTTTTCTGACTTGGAGGAAGTGAGTAAATTTGCATATTTTGATTATCAACGAAATAAAATATATCTCAAGAGCAATGATGAGCTAAAAAAGGCAATAAAAAGAAAATCCAAGACTTCAAAATTGTTGAATAAAATTGATAAAGTTATTGAAGTATATCCAGAAAAGTGCCCAGCTTGCAAGAAAGAAAGATTTAAAAGAATGACGAGATCGAGTAGAACAGTCGTCGATTTACGCTTCATGAAACATGGAATAAAAAAATGGGTAATTAAATGGGACACTGGAATTTTTAAGTGTCTGAACTGCAAGAAACAATTTAGCCCCAAAAATCCGAACAAAGTTTCATGTTGGGGAGATAACTTAATTTTATGGTCGATGAACCAGTACATACAATATCGCCTAAGTTACAATCAAATTAGAAATATTCTGTTGGATTCATTCAATGTCCGCATTTCACTTACGGAAATAGCAGAGTTTAAGAGGAAATTGGCACAACAATATCAGGAGACACATGAAGAAATAAAGCATCTCGTTACAGAAGGGGCTTTAATTCACGCTGATGAAACAAAAGCTAATGTAAGAGAGCTCCCATCAGGTTATGCATGGGTTTTTACCAATATGAATTCAGTATTTTACATCTTTAAACCAAATCGTGAAGCGGATTTCCTCCATAATCTTTTAAAGGATTTTCAAGGCGTTCTTGTTTCTGATTTTTATTCAGGGTATGATTCAGTCAAATGTGAACAACAAAAATGTTTGGTACATCTCATTAGAGATTTAAATGCTGATTTACTCAAAAATCAGTTAAACCAAGAATTTAAAAATTTGGTGTTTCATTGTGGCAAACTGTTACGGAACATAATGGATACAGTTAATCATTATGGATTAAAAAAAAGATTTCTGAAAAAACATCAAAAAGACGTGGACAAATTCTACAAGAAATTTATCAGTATAGAATATGAAACCGATTTGGCAATCAGGTATCAAAAAAGGTTTCAGAAATATCATGAAAAATTGTTCACATTTTTAAATCATGATAATGTTCCTTGGAATAATAACAATGCAGAGAGTGCAATTAAACCATTCGCAAAATACAGAAGAGTAGCAAGTGGTATGGCAACTGCAAATGGCATAAAAGATTATCTTGTACTATTGAGTATTCACCAAACTTGTCGGTATCGAGGTATTAGCTTTTGGGAATTTTTAAAGTCTGGAGAGAAAAGTATTGAGGAATATTGTAGAAAACACTAAATCGAAAATGATTTTAAGAATTATTAGATGTGATCACTTTTTGTCGATACCTGAATTTGCGATCGCCTTTCTCTTATTACTATGAGATTGTTAATTCTGGAAATTGCGATCACCTGTAATTTAAACTTTGGGTAAAGCTATACTAAAAAAAGCCTATAATCCTTAAAAAATTATGCACCAAGAACTTGAAGCTACATTTGATGGGACAGCCTTTCAATTGGAGAAGCCTCTAAACTTGGCAGCGGGAACAAAGGTAAGGATTGTCATTGAAGAAGTTTTACCCAATCAACAAAAACAACTTAAGACTGTTTTGCCAACTGCTAAGTCTTTGAAATTACAGGGTGAGCCAGATTGGTCAGATAAAGATTCCCAAGATTCATCCGAAACTAATATTTCTACATTATTAAACTCTCTTACTGACAAGGACATTCAGACTCGTTCTCAAGCTGCATTAGCCCTTGGAAAATTAGGTAGTGAAGATGCTGTTCCTGCATTGAGTCATGCTTTGATCACAGATCAAGCGGCAGAAGTGCGTCGTAGTGCGGCGAAAGCTTTAGGTATTATTGGAAGCGCAGATGCTGAGGCAAAAGGATAGTGACAATTAACAATCCTAGCTACAAAGCTCTGGCTATTGCTTCTTTGTGCAACGCTTTGCTGACAAATCCAGATTCTGGTGTGCGATATATTTTTACCGAAGCTTTAGGAAAGATTGGTAGTGAAACAGCTATTCCCAGCTTGACAAAAGCTTTAAGTGATGAAGATGTTAATGTACGCCAAAAAGTTGCTGAAGCTCTGGGAAAGATAGGAGAAAAAACAAGAATGACTGGTGATCGAGTTATTAATAATGAAACATCTAGAACCTCATAAAGTACTTCGTTTTTGGGCTGCTTGTCAGTTAGGAAAAGGGGATTATCTCAAGCTCAAAGAACAACTATTCGGTCAAGAAAGCGTCGCTAGACTCTATGAAAAAGTAAGAATCTACGAGGAAAAATCGAAAGACCAAGAGTCAAAGTGAAAATAAAAATTATTATTAATTGATCTAGATATGATTGCTGTTGCTTAATAGTTGAAAATTGAGAAATTCGGTTGTTATAAGCTTATTCGCGATCGCTATTATAAACGCAATTATAAAATAGAGGGCGATCGCTATTATTTTTTATCAATGTTATAATAGCAGAGAAAATCGCCTGAGAACCTGGATCTTAAAACTATTTTTTGGGGAATATGTCAAGTTTAAAACCAGTAATTAACCTGAATCAAATTGAACAACGTCTTGGAGTTTCTTTATTGACAATGGCTCAATTTTGTCAAAGATGGCAGATCACAGAATTAGCTCTCTTTGGTTCAGTATTAAGAGACGATTTCAATCCTAGTAGCGATCTCGATTTTTTAGTAACTTTCTCTCCAAATGCCAAAATTGGATTAGCTGAAGTAGATGAGATGGAAAAAGAGTTAATAAATATGACCAAACGTAAGATCGATCTTATTTGGAAACAAAGTATAGAAGCTAGTCAGAATTGGATTAGACGACGGCATATTCTTGAAACAGCAAAAGTTATCTATGGAGAAAGATAAGGCTTTTATTTTAGATTCCCTAATTTTTGCTAAACGGATTTTAGAATTTACTTCTGAGATGGATGAAGAAATGTTTGCGAATGATCTAAAAACATTGTTTCTCCACAAGAACCCTAAACTAAAATAATTTAGCGATCGCAGACTTTGGGACATCGCGATCGCTTTAAAATGACTTTAATGCCTTACTAGCAATAACAAAGGGATACCCGACAGCAATACCACTACTCCGACTAATGCTCCAATGCCTGTGTAAGTTAAACTCGCTTGCAGCATATAAACACAGGTACCACAGAACAGTAGAGGCGTAAGAGGATAGAGAGGAACACGAAATGATCGCGGTACTTCTGGTTCCAAGCTTCGTAGGACAAAGAGTGAGAGCGTGGTCAACAATAAAAAGAACCAAAAAACTGGTGCTGTATATTCCACCATCGTCGCAAAACCACTACGAGTCAGAGTACCGAGGAGAATCAAAGCTAAAGTAATAGCGCCTTGGAACAGTAAAGCATTGAGGGGTGTCTGAGTTCGTTCATCCCAGCGTCCTAACCAGCTAAACAAATACCAGTCTTGCCCCACGGCATAATTGGTGCGCGCCCCAGTTGAAATTGTGCCCTGAATTGCTCCCAATGCTGATATGGCAATAAGTAGGCTAATAAAGTTTGCCCCAGTTTCACCGAAAACTTGACCCATCAAATCTGCTGCCACAACTGTCGAATTCGCGATCGCGCTTAAGCCCAAACCCTTAAGATAGGCAAAATTAACCAGCAAAAAGACCAAGGTAATCGCGCCAATACTGCCGAGCAAAACTTTAACCATATTTCGCTGCACATTTTCAATTTCCGCCGAAAGATAAGCGGCTTCGCTCCAACCGCCATAGGTGAGCAGGACGAAAATCATTGCCAAACCATAGGAACCTTCAGGTTTAGAGCTAGAAGATACGGCAGGATGAACAGACGAAGACCAAGCCAATCCAGTAAAGAAAACAAATAATAAGCCCAGTAGTTTAGCTGCAGTTAACCAATTCTGCAGCCATTTACTCGGCTGTATTCCCATCACATTAACCCCAGTCAAGGCAATAACTGCCAAAGCTGCATAAATCGCTGAAGCATGATCGCGCAGTGCCAGCGAAAGCTGATCGTTAAGTGGCATTAACTGCGAGCAATAATCACCAAACACGAAAGCCAACAGCGCGATCGAGCCTGTTTGCATCACGCTCAAACGAGCCCAGGCAAATAGCAAAGCGATTTCTTGACCAAAGGAGCGCCTCAAATAATGGTATTCTCCCCCTGGATGGGGATAGGCAGTTGCCAGTTCTGCGTAACATAAAGCGCCCAGAAAAGAAATTAAGCCACCCCAGAGCCAAATTAGCAGAAAAGCGAGCTCGCGATCGAGATTAGCTGCCACTAAAGCGGGAGTTTTAAAGATCCCTACTCCAATTACAACGCCCACAACAACTGCCCCTGCCTCAATTACATTAAAGGTGGGTTGGGGTTTGAGATCTCGATTATTTGTCAAGTTTTTTATTTATTAGAATCAAAAAATAACATTAATCAATACTATTATCTTAACTTAAGATTAACTCTTGGATAATTACTTATTAATCACTTTTAACTTAAATAAAAAATAATTATCGAGCAAATTTTGTCATAGTAAAAGATTATAACAATTTAATTTTTCGGATTTTTCTTAACCTTTGATGCAAATTGTGATTGATTGTCATAAAATACCAACTTGGGTCAAACAAACCAAATTACCCAAAATCAAGTATGGTTGTCACCTCAGCTCTGGAAGCTAATTCTAGTGAAGTGATACAATTCCTATTTTTAGTCATAACTCTTTGAGAAAAAAACTTTAAATGTTAATTTCTTAGGGATTTTTTTGATATATTTTTTACCCAATTAACTCGATTTCATTGCCCAAAAATTGTAGGAGAATTAAAATTTTATGACTGTCGATACGCTAAATGTTCTCAGTAGATATCAAGTAGAAATTCCTGACGGTGAAGAAGGTGGGGCAGAAATTTCTGCTTATGATCCGCTCAGTCAAAGCTTATTTGTGGTTAATGCTTTCGCAAATGCGATCGATATTCTAAACATAGCAGATCCGACGAATCCTTTTTTAGTTTCTTCTATTGATATCAGTTCTGTTGGTGCAGCAGTTAATAGCGTTGCCGTGAATGATGGCATTGTAGCCGTAGCGGTAGCAAACGATCCAGAGCAAGAACCAGGAACAGTTGCTTTTTTTGATACTGAGGGAACTTTTTTAAGGCAAGTAACAGTTGGGGCTTTACCCGATATGTTGACATTTACCCCTGATGGTACCAAAGTCTTATACCAAATTAAAGAATGTTTGCTACACATACAATTTAGGTAGGGGTTTGGCAGTGCCAAACCCCTACATTTACGTATTCTTTATTCAAATTGGTATTAGTAGCCAATGAAGGAGAACCAGGAGATGAGATCGATTCCGAAACTCAACTAGACATCAACTTCCAAATCACTGATCTATCTAAAGGACAACTAGCCGAAGCAAACATCGCGGGATTCGACTCCTCTAGAAAACCCAACAAAAGCGACAAATAAAAGATTATATTGATTGAATTCTGGAACGCGAGTTTTGAATGTTATTGGATAGTAATATCATCATTTATTCATTTCGACCTGAGTATCAGAAACTACAACAGTTGGTGAATAATCGTAAAACCTTTTGTTCTGCAAAGAATTTATCAAAGAGATAGATTTTTGATAATTGTTAAGCTCTGAAATCTTGCTGCGATGTGATATTAAGATTTGCTTCCTATCTTGTCAATCTGTTGGTTTATTATTGTCAGATAGTCTTCTAAACTAAGTTCGTGAGCCCTTGCCAACTTTTTCAAAGCTTCAAGAGTTGGTTGATGTCCTTCGTTCTCAATTCTTCTAAGATGCCTAGCTGAGATGCCATCAATCTCATTTTGATTTAGCTGGTGGATTTTTCTTACTTGGGAAATTGCACCGCCTAATAACTTGCCATAATTGAGTTTTTCTAGTAAAAGTTTTGCTTTAAATTCTGGATCGACAGCAGCTTTTAAATCTTCTAGATCCAGGTGAAGATCGGCAGATTTCCAATAAAGATAGCTACCATCTTCATCTATCTCAAAGTTATATTTTTCTGCGACAGGGATTTCATCTAAAAGGGGAATTAACTTAACAGGGATCTCCCAAGTATTTAAGTCACAGCCCAAAACAAACAATGTATCTTGCGACATTCGAGCGATCGCAATAAGTTCGCCTTCTGCTTCCCATTCCCAAGCTGATTTGATTCTCTTGACCACTTTAGGATCAAAATGACAGCTGTAAGATTTGATTGTCTGATGTTTTCTCTTTATCTGGAGTATTAATGATTCTTCTAGATAAATCAGTTCAAGTTCTGAAGAGTTTTGATTATTTTTGATAATTTCAGTTGTTAAACAGTTTAAGTTCAAAAACTCTGTAGCTAAAGACTGTTTTGCCGAATTCATAGAACAGCGATCATTTATCTTGGTACTAAAACTCATCAGACATATTCTCCTTAACGATTACTTTAGTTTGCCAATCAAGAAGTAGCTTTTCTCTGTTGTCGATCACAAAACCGAGAATTTCTTTTTCTTCTTGAGAGCTAAGAAGTGCTGACTAACCTACGATCGCGGTAAAGATTTTAACCACGTGATCGACAAACTCAGAAGGTAAAATCTCTTCGGTTGTTCTCCACCATCTTGTGTTCAAATCAATAGTCCTGATTTGTTCGGCAATAACTGAACCTTTTACCTTGAAACTAGAAGGAATTTCTACCATCATTTTTACTTCTGGCTTCACAGTACTGGTTATTGGAGTCACAACGACAATGCCTTGTCTCTTAAAATTATATTTAGTATGACTCAAAACTAAACAAGGGCGAGCATTTCCTGCTTGTTCTCTGCCACTAGTGGGATTGAGGTTCACTCTAATTATTTCTCCTCGACGGATATTCAAATTACTTCTTTCCCCGCACAACTACTTTCTACGAAGTCGCGAACATCTTCTGGATACTCAAAATCATCGGGAATACTTGCCAGTAATTCATCTAGAGCGATATCTTCTTTTTTGCTAATAATCAAGCTCTCTCCAGACTGAATTATTTCAACAGTCGAATTCTCGTTTAATCCTATACTTTGAGCGATTTTAGCAGGAATTCTTAGCCCCAGGCTATTACCCCACTTTCTTAGCTTTACTTCCATTACTATTACTCATAGTTACACATTGTATAATTATAATGCAAAAGCTAATCCTTTTATATAACGTTATTGTACTAACTAGACTTCGATAAACGATAAAAATCATACATAGTCTGCCAATAAAATTGCGGCATCCCAACATCAAAGTATTGTCCCTTAACCAAATAGCCGACAATTCCGTCTTTCTCCCGCAAGCGATCCAAGCAAGTGGTAAGTTGAAATTCTCCCTTGTAACGAAGATTATTCTCGATTTCTGCTTCTAGATGCTCAAAAATTTCTGGTTTGAGGACATACATCCCAAAAACTGCCAGAAAATCTGATGCTGGCATTCCGTTCACATGAAGATTAGCTCTAGCATATTCTAAGTCTGGTTTTTCATAGAGCTGGCTAACTTCTAACAGAGAATTGGGCTTTTGCCAGACTCCCGTGACACATCCCGCTTTATGGATAATTTCTTCAGACATTACGGTTAAGCCCACTACACTGCAATCTTGCTGGTCAAATGCTGCTAATAACTGCTCGGCACAGGAAAGTTCTTCTTGGGTATGATAAATATGATCTCCCAATAATAATAAAAAAGGTTCGTTATTCACCCACGTTTTAGCGCAAAAAACAGCATGACCGAAACCTTCTTGTTGTTCTTGGACTAAAAAAGTAATGCGCTGACCTAAATCTTGCAAATATTGGCTATATTCCCGATTTTCTGGGGATAGTTTAGCTAATAATTCGGCTTTGGGTGGAGCTTGGAAAAATTCCTGAAAAATTTCCAGATCGCCCTGTTGCACCACTAGAGCAACTTCTTCAATTCCAGCAGAGATCGCCTCTTCGACAATCTTTAAAATAATTGGTTTGGCTCGACCATCGCGATCGATAATGGGCAACAGTTCTTTTTTGACAACTTTGGTGGCAGGAAACATCCTGGTACCAAAACCCGCAGCGGGAATTACGGCTTTTCTGACTTTGGACTGGGGGGATATAGTTAACTTTAAAGCTTGCATTTGGGGAAAATCTCTCTGAATAATCGCGATCGCTTGATCTTGACTCTTTCGATCTTTGGCAACTAATTGCGCCGTACCATCTCCTTGAGAGCCTACACCTTTACCGCCATAAATCAAAGGCTGAAGGGCGGGATATGTTAGTAAACGGTGAAGCTTGGGGGCTGTTAATTGGTCGGGACAGGCAGGAATCAGATAGCGATCGAATTCAGCCTGAACCCGATTCATCAAAGTTCCTAATAGTTGGGCATCTCCTTGCTGGACTGCGGCAACAGCCTGTTTAGTAAATTGAGCATTGATTGCTCCTAGATATTGGTGAACATTTTGCTGAATTTTATTTTTAGGAACAGGATAACAACTATTGAGGTCGCTCAAAATTTTTTGCGTGTCTTTACTACCACCTAAATCAATAATTATTAAAAATAACTCCTGGTTTACGGTTAACTCTTCAATTTTTACGCTATTACCATCAAAAGTCATTAAGATTGGTTGATTGCCAAAAGCACAAGCTTGATCCATTCTGCCGCATTGGCTAGGAGTAGTTATTTCCCCTAGATAGGCAATTTCCATTTCTTCGCGAATCGTGAGTTGTAAATTATAGACTTGATTAAAAGCCCGGGCAATCAAGACGCAGATCGCGGCGCTGGAAGATAAGCCCTTTTGGATTGGTAAATCGGTGAGATAATTATCAATTTCTAGTCCCTTGACTGTATATTTAGTCAAAATTTGATAGGCTGTTCCCGCGATATAACTGGCAAAATCTCCTTTTTTTGCTTCCTCTAACAAAACAGAGGATTTCATGGGTAATCTGATGGATTCAGTCTTGCTGCCATCATTGAGAGTTGCTTGGAAAATTAACTCTTGGGGATGCTGTTTAGCATTGGCGTAAATTCCTTGGTTTGTGCCGACGATTAGGGCGTAACCTTTGCCAATTTCAGGGTTGATAGTCCGATAGGTTCCCGCCCAATCACTATGTTCACCGAACAGACAAAGACGACCTGGGACAAAAATTTTCATAAATATGTCTGATGTGGATTAGTTGTGTTAAGTTACTTCGTAGCTTAGAGCTAATAGCTAATCGCGAAGCGATTTTAAGAATGTATTTACAAAATCTGTATCTGCGAGCATTCCGTAATTATATAGAGCAAGAAGTCGCATTTCATAGCCAGAAAACCATTATCGTTGGTAATAACGCTCAGGGAAAGTCAAATCTCCTCGAAGCTATAGAATTGTTAGCCACCTTGAAAAGTCATCGAGCAATACGCGATCGCGAGTTAGTATTAGATAGTGCCGTAGCGGGTCAAATAGAAGCTACAGTTAAAAGGGTCTATGGTGCAGCAGATTTAACGATTAAGTTACGGAAACAGGGCAAAAGGACGATCGCAGTTAATCACGAATCATTACGCCGTTCGATCGATTTTTTAGGTTATCTCAATGCTGTCCAGTTTTCTAGTTTAGATTTAGATTTAGTTCGCGGTGCGCCGGAATCTCGCCGTAATTGGATTGATGGATTATTAATCCAGTTAGAACCGGTTTATGCTCATATTTTGCAGCAATATAATCAAGTGTTGCGTCAACGCAATGCTTTATTGAAAGCGATTCGGAAACAAGAACAGGATCGTAAATTGGGTATTGCAACAACTGCTATTAATACAGAACAGTTAGTGCTTTGGGATGCCCAACTCGCCGCATCAGGTTCGAGGGTAACTCGCCGAAGAGCTAGAGTATTAAAGAGACTTGCACCCATTGCCCAGGCATGGCACGATCGCATTAGTGGCAAAACAGAAGTGCTTCAGATTGAATATGCCCCCAATGTAGAGTGGACAGAAGACGAACCCGAAAAGGTACAACGGGCTTTTCTAGAGAGAATCGAACTACGCCGCACTGCCGAATATCATCAGGGTAAAACAGTGGTAGGGACGCATCGTGACGAAATAGATTTTACAATTGATGGTACGCCCGCTCGTTATTATGGTTCTCAAGGACAACAACGAACTCTAGTGTTAGCCTTGAAGTTGGCAGAATTAGAATTAATCGAAGAAATTATTGGGGAACCACCTTTACTATTGTTAGATGATGTCTTAGCCGAGTTAGATCCCACCCGTCAGAATCAACTTCTAGAAACTATCGGCGATCGCTTTCAGACTTTTATTACCACTACTCACCTTAGTTCTTTTAATCATGATTGGATTCAAGATTCCCAAATTCTCACTGTTAAGGCAGGAAGAATAATTGATTCTTGATCTTAAATCCGAAAAACCTTAGAAAAATTATTCAATGGAAGTAAGAGAATGAAGCAAGAAGAAATAAGCAAGAAAAAGATTGATTGAGATTGCTAAGTTAATAATATTTATTGCCATTAAAGAATGACGTGTAATCATAAATTAAAACAGAAACAAACTATCACAATATAAAACATATAAAATATAATTATTATGAGCGAACAAACCAACGAACAGTTACTACTTGAAATACTTAAAGAGTTAAGTCAAGAATCAAAACAAGCTGGAGAAGAAAGAAAAAAAATTCAACAAGACCTAGAAAAAATTAAAGAAGATGTTAATTCCCTTAAGACAAGTCAGGCCGTACTCGTTAATGATAATGGTTGGATTAAGGTTCTATACGGGGTATTTTCTAGCATCATTATTGTTCTCTTAGGAATTTTGATTAATCTAAAAATTAGATTAATTGGCTAGCTTTTAATACAAAAATTAGTGAGAGAAAATCAAAGTTATTTATTAGGTAGTTCTTGCCCACCGTTTACATAATACTTGAAGCAGTTTCTTGAGGGATAAAATAAATGTTGGTTCTAACCGCAGTTTAGTTCCCTTTTTCCCTCTAAAATTTAAGATATGTCTAATTAACTCTGTACTTACCTCCTTATATTCTTTCTCTCCAACAATAATCGGCTTTAGCCCAAGCTCTTTCATTGCCCTCGATTGCTCAACAAACTGATTAAACTGTGATACAAACTCTTTAAGCTTCTGGAAAGATTCATCTATTTGAAAATTGTCAGTTGTAACCTGATCAAGAATTTCGGGCATTCGTTCGAAGGGAGTTACCTCTTGACCATTAATTTTGCAAAATTCTCCCGCGATCAAAGTATCTTCAATTAGTTTCTTATCATCCCATCCCTCCAGTAATGTCGCATCACGTTCTCCGCTCAAAACTAATCCACAAGGAACTTCAGATTGGGGCTGCCTACTGGCGTAACTAGTGATTTCTCCCACTGACTTTTCCCATTCAGAACCCATTAAGAGCATCTTTTCAAACAATTTATTGATAGGGCTTTTGTCCTGAAAGATACCCTTTGAATCTAGCCAGTCGAAAATACGTGACCCATGACCTCCTAGATAGACGGGAGTAATCTCCCCTCGCTTATAAGTTCCCTCAGCATGCAGTACCCGCAAAATAATTCCGATATAGTAGTAAAGACCAGCACTACCCAATGTCATTAATTGCAAGAGACCTTGAAATTCGGGATCTTTAGCCAAAATAGTCTGTCGATTCTTCTTCAGAAATTCGGTACTCTTTTGTCGCATCAGAACATCGAATTTAGCAGCAAATTTATCTGTTTTAATGCCAACCCAATCTTTCTTATTTAGCTCGAATAGCTTAACTAAAAGTTCTGGCTTGGCTTCCATAAATTGAGTAAGCAGATGATAGTTAGCTAGTTGAATTGAACATTGATAGCGTAATTGATTATTTTCGATAATAGAAATCTCTGACGTACTGCCGCTAATATCAATACAAGTTGCATACACTAATTGTTTATCTTCTTGATCTACTAAGTATTGAACCATTGCAATACTCTTAGAACGGAAATGGACTGGATCATTTGATTTAGGAGGAATATGCTCAATTCCTGTTGTCTGTTGTAAGCTTTTCGTTATATCCTCCCAGATTTGAGAATAAGTTACCTTATCGGTATGGGAAAAAGCTGAGGGATAGGAAACAAACCACTCAATACTGCTGACCCCTTTACTCTTAGCCAAAGCTGTAATCTCTAAGGCAAGATGTTTAAGAAATAGTTCCGTGTGATTTTTATGATCTGGTCCTTCATCCCATTTAAGTCCAGTCTTAATATATGGCTCTTGTGGTTTTAGTCTGATACTGTCTTCTGGGATATAAATGCGTCCATCAAGGAATGGCTCTGGTTGTTCTCCATGATCCAGATTTCTCAACTGAGCGTAGGGACGAATTGATAAAGCGGTAGTCAGAGGTAAACGCAAGAGAGCTGGATTGTCTGGAATAAAAAGTTCGATTAAAACCCCATCTCGGATATCTATGGGAAGCTCCGCTAACTGGAGAAGGCGAGGTTCTAAATCTAGGCGTTTAGGAGTGTTACTATCATTGAGATACACATTCGTAAAGGAAGTCCCAAAATCAACTCCAACTTTCCACTTCACGCCATAATCATTTCTTAATAGCTTAGGTGTTTCTTGAAGGATAACTCCCACTTCTTGTTTGAGGTTTTCAGTGTCTCGATAACAGGTAATGACATCGGGACATCGGTTCAATTTATGAATTTGATACTTATTTTGTCCCTCTTTAATATCTTGAGATTTAACTTTATCTCTTAATTCGATAGAAAAAGTATCTTGTCCTAATCCCTTATCAAAATAGAACAGATAATATTCCCGCCAGTCTGGAGCTTGAAAATTAGGCCAAAATTCTAGAACTGGAACATCATCTAGAAGGTTTTCTACCTTTAGAGGATAGGTACGAGAATATTGATATTTTTTAGGTGAATCACCTTCAAATCCCGATAGGTTAATAGATAAATACACATCAACAAAGTCATCGCCATTCATCTCTAAGGTGATCATTTCACTGAGGTCTGAGGCGGTAAAATAATCTAGTAATCTAGAATTTAGAGGAATCAAAGGAGTAATCGGATGACCCTCAAATTTCAGCTTTTCTGAACCATCAGGTTTCAATGTCCTAAATAGAGCATCCTCTCGGTCAATAAAGTAAAATTCTTCCAACAGTAAATCTTGACTGTGTATCCATTCAACTTTACCGTTTTCTTGGTCATTCCAGGCAAACTTTTTTTTCTCTAAATCCTTCAACAAATTGACCGCTGCGAGAGTTTTATTTTCATAAATCCAAATTTCTTGTTTCTGTTTATCCCACTGTTCGTGAATTTTGGGATCGATAAGTAGCAAATAAGACGCGGTTTTAACTTTTTGACTACTGGGAATTACCCTAACATTTGATGGCTGTAGTGGAGCTTGAATCGGAAAGTTGAGCAGTTCTAAAGCTCCTCGATCTATCTGAGTGCCAAAATAATCTAGTTTGTTGATGTGCTGAAGCTTGCTCCTAAAAGAATTTACTTTAAGGCTATGCTGAAACTGTTCCAAGAGTTGAGTAATATTTGATCTAGAGTTTTTAATATTTCCTTCAGCATTTTTTGAACTACTATATTTGGGCAATTCCTGAATTATTTCTTCTAACCAACAGCTTAACCAAACTTTCTCCTCATTATTGAGGTGTCCAATCGGAGACGACAAACGTTCATTTTCTCGATACCAGGGGAGTCCTGTCCATTTGCTATTCTCTGCTGGACAAACTAGAGTGCTAGGAGAAGAAATTCCCACGACCCTGTAACCCCTATCTTGCGCTCCTTGAACTTCCGATTGGGGGTTCCATAGAAAAACATATAACTCTTCCCAAGGGTTGTATTTACTGTGAGGTTGTCCATCTAGTTGATAGAGGGCATGGGTAGGTTGAGGCAAAAACTTCTGTAAAGACTGAGCAAAGGGATCGGCATGGCCATTCTTATTTGCATAATCCTGATTGGTGTATTCTTCCAACTTGACATACTGAACCTTGATGTCAAACTGCCGTACATCCGCTAGGGCAAGTGCGGCTAACATCCCTTGCCATTGCTCAATAATCAAATCTCGAAGGGGATAACTCTGATTATGCAATGCTACTTCCACACTTAAAGCTCTTGCCCAAATACTGGGAATGGAGGTAACCGTCCTCAATTGCTCACCAACTCCTCCTGTATCCAGACTGCTAGCAACTCTCAGAAGAGTTCTAGAAGGACGAACCTCCCATTTTCCTGGCCAGCTTGGTTTAATCCCTTCATCATCAAAATCTTCCTTGAGCTTGGGAAGAAATAAAAAAGTCACTACTTACTCCTCCAGTTTATTTCGCATCTAACAAAGAGCGCTCTCGCTAATCCAACTAAACCTCTATTGGGTGGCATCACATCCCTAAAACTAAGATTTTGCTTAAGCTTCTGCACTGTATCACTCAAGTTATATTGACTATCATCAAGTACTAGCCGATGGAAATTAGTATCTTGGCTGTTAAATTTGCCATCATTGTTCATCAAAGCTTCCCGATTAAAAAGTTGAATGTGAATTTCCTCTCCAGTAGAGCGATGTAGCTTACCCAACCACTCCAAATAGCTCTGACACCAACGATTTATCACTGGCATATTCGCTAATTCCTGTGTAAAATCAGGTAAATCTGCTCTACCCTTAGAATGACGAAAGAAATAAATCGACCAAGGGGCTAGCTTGGGGAAATTCTCAAAATTAATTTCTCTAGCCTTTTTCAGGGCTCGATTCATATCTGTCAACCAAGCAAAAGCAAAGCGAGTAGTATTAACAAGTCGAGACTTGACATCACTGGCAATAGGCAAATCTTCCCAGGTAATTTTATCTTCAGCGTGGCGACTAATCACTACTACTTCACCCCTTTCTTTCGGATTGTGGTTAGAAAAATGCTGTGCCGCTAAAGCAGCATATAACTCCAGAAAATTAGGGTCGTTCTTTTGATTTCTTCGACCTGGTCTAAATTCCTGATTAACTTGTAAAAGCTGTTTATTTCCTAAGAGATAAATAGTGTCAAAAGCTTCTTGATCTTGGGCTTGATAATAATGAAGGGCTGAAGCAGTATTCAGTATAAAATTTTCCGTCTGGGCATAAATTTCTTGCTCGCCATTTCTGCCTGGCTTGGTTTTTTTATTTTTCTCTTTAAGTGGGAAGAAGAAATAAGGAAGTAACAAAGCACCACCCAACTTAACTCGATTGCGATACCCATCCTTTTCCAACCTGTTAGCAATCAGGCGACTAATAACAGAAAAGCCAGATGCTCCGGTACCTCCAAAGGCTGAACCATAGACAAAAACCTCTGGTGTGCCAGATATAGCATCGGTTTCAACTTGATTCAAAAACTTCTGCCAAGGTTCTTCGACTTTTTCTCCATTAAGGTCTAATTGGCTCATTACAGCCGAACCAATTGCTGGTCTGCCCCGAAAGCCCAAATTGAGTTTGAGCTCGCGTTCGTTGGCATTATAGAAAACATCAAAGATATTCCTCAAAGGATGTCCTAAATCGTCTTTGGTTTGATAATCATGATAGTTAAAAATACTACTGATAGTTCTATTTTCTGTATTCAGTGGAGACCAAGTATCTGGCTTAAACAACTCAATTTGATTCTTCATCCAATAACATTGCTCAGTATCCTCTCTACCCTGGCTGATCAGACGATAGCACTGATTGTAAATTTCAATAGTCTGTCTAGCACGGACAAGATTTCCATTAGCTTCATCTGGGTCAACAAAGAGAACTCGTAGCGGTTTATTGGCGAGAATACCTGCTGCTGCTAAATGAGCAAGAGCTTCAACACATTTAGCTCCGGTTCCGCCAATAGCAATAACATAGATAGATGACATATTCTCTCAAAACCTCTCAAAAATTCTTCTAATATCAAGGGAATAAGGCACAATAAACTTTAATACTCCAGGAGTGCTAGCAGCTGTTGCTAACCAGTAGATGGCTGCTACAGCAATGGCAAAGATGACAACCAACGAGTGCAAGGCGATTAAACTGCCTTCTTGCCCAAAAGTTGTAAAAAACAGAGCCATAGGAATACTCATAACTGATATCGCTAGACCCAGATACCAATATTTCTCATGATACTTAGCCTCTCTGTCGTCTCCCTTGTAATAAACGGCATTTGCTATCCAGAGTACTTGAGTTATTAAAGAACACGAAAAGACGATGGTTGCACCAGTTGTATAACTTCCAGGAATCCATTGCATTATATCAACGTCAAGTGGCGATAAAACAGTGTATGTATAAAGCCAAGGAGCTACGAAAAATAACCAAAATAAACCACCAATCGTACAACTAACAGCACGGATAACTTCTCCAAGATTCATTGAATTTCCTATAGTCACCGGGTGAATTATTGTTTCAGATATTATTTGCGGTGTTTGATAGAAATATTCAGCAATAATTATCTTCTCAGCATTTTGAGTAATGAATCTTTGGGGACTCATTTTAGACTTTTCCTTTTTTATATTCTCCTTAACATATTCATGCAAATCACCAGCAGTGATATATCCTTTTCTCTGTTTATCAGCCTCCTTTGTTTCCAGACCAGCGACTAAATGATGGGTATAAACAGAAAGTTGTGACAACTTACTCTCGTAAGAAGGTTCAGAAGACCTTGAGGAGGTTAGAATAACTCTTCCTTCTCCACGCAACTCTTTTCCAATTTCTTCATAATCATCTCCTATTCCTCCTTTAGTTCTCTCAAAAGAACCGCTGAAGCAACAGTCCAAAATAATAATTTGTTGTGAAGACTTACAATTGTTTATTACATCATGTATAAATGAAGCTTCAAGGGCTGACGCCCTATATAAATCCCGTTTATTTTTTTTACAACTTTCACGACTTAAGAAATAGAACTTGCCTTCAATATCTCTATATCCATGTCCAGAGAAGTAAAAAAGTACCAGATCTTCACTTTGACAACTATCAAAATGTTCTTCTATAGAATATCGCATTTCCTGTACATCAGGATTAATTAATGGAGTGACCTTGCTAAAATTACCAATATCAGGGCTATTAAGAATTTCACTCATTTTTTCAACATCCTCTTTAGGAGCTGGTAAATTTGAAAAACCTTCTCCATATTTAGTTACTCCAATCAGTAGTGCTATTTTTCTCACATCTTTAGACTTTGTTTATTCGTATTTACTTATTCTTACTTTCAAAAAATTTTTGAGCCATTGAACTTGCGCTTTCGAGCACTACTAACATTTCACTTTCTTCAACTCCTGAGATCTTTATTTCTATAGATTTTTTCTTATCCTTAAACTTCAAAACAAAAGCTTTCTGAGCTAGACAATTAACTAGAAATGACAACAGGGATGTTAGAGTTCTTGGCGTTTTGAGAATAGCTTTCAACATACCAGGTAACAAACCCATTCCTTTTGGAGCTCCTATTTCTTTTTGAGTTTCTTCTGATAAATTCTCAACATCTAAACGCTCAACTTCAACGCGGGCAAAATCTGCTCTAATCTCCTTTAATAGTCTTATAGTTAACTGTTCTAAACGTTCTTCATTTGCGATAAAGTCATGAAAATCGACGATAACAGCTAAGTCAGTTCCTTCGGGAGTTAGCGTGATTTCAATTGGAGATTCACTGTTCATATCAGAATTTTTCTCCTTTATGATGAGTTACAAAGCAAAAGACTTTAAAAAAAAATTTCTTTGTTAGAATTTATTCTACGTTACAGAGAATCAAACGAACAATAGACTAGTCTCATTGCGAAGGTTAAGTGAATGGATCTAATAGCTTGTCTTCCGTAATTCTGCGATAAATAGGTAACAATCAACAAATAACAACTATCAATTATCAAAATAAAAAGTGTTCTCATTAACTAAAACAAGTGGTCGTCAACGAGAAATATTAGAGATAGTTCTGAGTAATGGTTGGGACTATATGCGGGGTTTATTGTCAGGAGGGAAAGCAGATGAGCCTGGACTGCCGCCTCCTGCGGTATTTCGCAAAATATTAATTGAATTAGGGCCATTTTACGTCAAAATTGGTCAATTATTAAGCACCCGTCCCGACCTGTTACCACCAGAATATATTACAACTTTAACCGCTCTGCAAGCGGGAGTTCCCCCGATTCCTTGGTCAGATGTCCAAACAGTTATTGCCCAAGAACTGGAGAAACCGATCGCGGAAGTCTTTACCAGTATCGAGCCAAACGCGATCGCAGCAGGTTCCATTGCTCAGGTTCATCGGGCTATTTTGGTTACGGGAGAAGAAGTCGCTCTGAAGGTACAACGCCCAGGAATCGAGCGCATTATTGATAAAGATATTCGTCTGATCAAAGCGATCGCAGAATTAGTCTCTTTGACAGAATTCGGACAGGATTATGAGATCAATGCCTTAGCAGAAGAATTTACCCAAGCCGTTAAAGCAGAATTGGATTTTACCAAAGAAGCTAATTACACCGATACCCTACGCAGCAATCTAGCCAAAAGTAGTTGGTTTGATACTAAACAACTTGTTATTCCCAAAATATATTGGCACATAACTACTCAAAAACTCCTAGTATTAGAATGGTTGGTTGGCAAACCAATTCTCAAGGCGGATATTCCCTCCTCTTCGACTACAAAACTCAATCCCCAACAGATTACGACTTTATTATTTCGAGCTTTTTTTGAACAGATGTTCGTCGATGGCTTCTTCCATGCCGATCCCCATCCTGGCAACATTTTCTATTTAGAAGATGGCAGAGTTGCCCTGATCGATTGTGGTTCGATTGGCAGATTAGATCCGCGAACTCAAAAATTACTGACGGAAATGTTACTCGCGATCGTGGATATGGATGCCAGCCGCTGTACTCAATTAACTCTAGAATTGTCAGAAAGTGAGAAGATTTCTAATCTGGCTCGGTTAGAAAATGACTATGAATTAATTTTACGTCGCTACTATAATCGCAACCTTTCTCAGATAAATTTTAGTGAAGTTTTCTCCGAAATTCTGCAAATTTCTCGGAACAATAAAGTTAAATTACCTCAAAACACAGGGCTATTTGTTAAAACTTTAGCCAACCTTGAAGGAGTTGGTCGCGAACTAAATCCTGAACTGAATTTACTCAAAGAAATCCAACCTTTGATGACGGATATTTTTCGCCGTCAATTTATTGGTGACACCCCTATTACTACTCTGTTAAGGACTTTACTAGATTTTAAATCTTTATCATTACAATCTCCGCGTCAATTTGACTTACTATTAGATCGTTTTAGTTCCGAAACTTTATATTGGAATGTTAAAGTTCCCCAAGTTGATTCTCTGCGTCGGAGTATTGATGATTCTGCCAATCGCTTATCTTTTAGTATTTTAGTTGGTTCTTTGATTATGGGAGCAGCAATTATTTCTACTGGTGCCCAAACTCAACAATTGTCTTTAATTACTGATATTTTATTTGCTGCTGCTAGTTTTTTAGGGCTATGGTTAATTGTCAGTATTATACGTTCTGGGAGACTTAAATAAGGTAAAATTGGCTAAGAATTGATATTTTGAGACAAAATATATGAGTATTAAAGTTTACGGAATACCCAATTGTGGAACTTGTAAAAAAGCTTTCAAATGGCTAGAAGAAAATTCTATTATCTATGAATTTATTAATACCAAAGAAAATCCTCCCACTAAAAAAGCGATCGCAGAATGGGTTAATATTTTAGGTTCCAAACCCATGCGTAACACTTCAGGAAAATCCTATCGAGCTTTGGGAGAAGAGAAAAAAACTTGGGATGATGCTCGTTGGATAGAGGAATTTAGTAAGGATGCGATGCTCCTCAAACGTCCTCTATTTGTCAAAGATGGTGAAGCTGTTTTAGTTGGTTTTAGAATACAAGAATCAGAGCTGCGAGCTAAATTAGGAGTTGCTGTTTGATACTTTCATAGGTAAATTCAAATGATAATAATTGATGGGTTAAGATAAATGTTATAGAACAATCATTACCAATTTATTTTGTACAGCTACTCAGAAAATCTCACTAGTCGCATTTTGAAACTATATAGAGTCAGAATGGAGTTGATTTTGTTAATGTTGCTTAGCTACTAATCGCTTGATTTTGATGATCCTTTATCTTGAGCAGGATGTTGCACATTATTAAACACTTGACCGAGAGGATTAATGTTAAAGCCCGGCGGCACATAGTCACTAGGTAAGTAATTTTCGGGTATGGTGTTTTGATTGCCATCTCTAATAGCTGAGTAATGGGGAGACAAAATTTCAATGCCCACCTCATTACATTTATCCTGAATATTTTCATGGAGTTTAGATAAAGTCAATAGTCTTCTCTCTAAAAGATCGATATAAGCCCTCAACTCATAGGAAATATAGAAATCTTCCAGGCTCGTCTGCAAAACATAGGGAGCTGGTTCTTCGAGAATATTCTCTGTAGCATGAGCAGCATCAATTAAAGTCTGATATACCTTTCGCCACGGTACATCGTAACCAAGAGTAATGCTAGTCCGAATCATGAGCGGTATATTTAGTTCTCGCTTGATCGCATTATAATTAATAATACTCGTAGAAATTAAATTAGCATTAGGGATGGTTACTATCTCACCAGTAAGAGTGCGAATGCGGGTTGAAAGAATAGTTTTTTCATGAACATAACCGAAATGCTCTTCTGTCTTAATCAGATCGCCCAGGCGATAGGCTCGGGTATAAATAATTACAGTTCCTCCAACCAAATTAGCAACTGTACTAGCACCGCCAAAAGTAATTAGAGCCCCCACTAGCAACGATATCCCTTGGAAAGCGGGTGAATTATAAACTGGGAGATAAGGAACTATAACAGCCAAGGCTCCGGCAATAATGAGGATGACAACTATCTTGTTAGTTGGTTTAGCCCAATCTTGATCGAATCCTGGCAAGGTGATTATTTCCCGATCTATGGCTTTGAAAAATAAACTACAGAAACGGATTAGATAATAAGTAATCACAATGGTCAGGATAATGATAAATAAGTTGGGGAGAAAATCGACAAAACCTTTACCAGCCCACTTAAAAGCGTCGTAAACAGGTTTGCGAAATTGCTCTCCAAATCGTCTGGTTTGAGGAAAAATACGGAAAATAGTCGAAAAATAAGTATAAATTAGAGCTAGTAATACTATTAAGCGAATAAAACTAATCAAACCATTTATAAGCTTAATTTCAGTTTCAACAGAAGATAATTCAAGTCTTTGAATTCTTATCGGTCGAACTCTTCTGCGCCAAGCTTGAAAACGACTCCGAGTTATAGATGCTGCTTTATAAAGTAGAACAATTAAAACAACAAGTACGACCAACAAAATTAAGCTTAAAATAATATCAGTTCCTAAGCTTCTTGCAGTTCGTTCTTGTCGGTACTCAAGAATGGCATCTTTAATAGTTTGAAAATATTGACTAGCCAGTCCTTCCAAGGGTTGATTGGCAGCTTTTGCATCATCATTAGTTACACCAAAGACAATATCACCTTGAGCAGTAATGATAATGACTTCTTCGAAATCTTGAAGCTCAAAAGAATCAAGGGAGATGGTATAGTCCCTAGCAATTCTTTCAATTTCTTCAGTAGCTAGTTTAGCTCGCTGTTCGGCAGTAGTTGTCCTACCATCTTCCTCAACAGTAAAAAGAGTCTTGCCATCTAGAACAACGGGAAATCCTTTTGTCTCCTCATTCTGGGGAGTCTCTATATCGGGTTTTGATTTTTTATCAGTAGGCTCTGGTTTAGGTTCTGTTGGAGTTTGAGCAATAACAGCTAATTCGTTACCTAATTGTGATTTTTCTGGTGAAATGTTTAAGTTTTCCTGTTGCTCACTTACAAAAATACCTTGTGCCACAGAAGGGGTTAACCAGCTATAGTCGCAAATTAGTAATGCACTTAAACTAATTACCGTCAGAAATTGCCAAAGTTTTTTGGTTATTTTTGTCATCCTCATTGTTGATGCAAATTAGATAAAGTTTAGTATTTAGTGTAGATAGAGGAAAATAATTGATAAATTTAATCTTGAAGATAATCTGAGCACTTATCAATAATCGTACGGAACTTTAGGTATCAAAATATGTTTCAGATACAATACCTTTACAAAAAGCAAAACATCTATCTTTGTAATAGCTGATATGGCGCTACGCGCAAGTCAAAAGTCAGTACAGACGTTGCCCTAAAGGATTTCCTAAAGGATACCGCTGCGCATAAGCTTCGCGTCCATGCAACGTCTGTACAAAAGCGGTGCGACCCTGCGGATTAAAAATCCGCCAAGGAACGCGCACCAAGAGAAGTCAAAAGTTTACTAATCATGGGCTGGGGCGTTTACCAATGTCCTAACCAAATTACGTAGTGCTATACCGATTACTTTTTTATTAATTTAACTCTTAAAAAAAACGCTAACTCCAATCTCAAACTATTTTGCTTTTGGCTCAAGATACGACAATCAATCAGCCAAAAACACTGTAAGATTATCTTTGTCCAAAATTCAAAACCTTATGAGACATTTTCAATAATTAAGCAAAGCCACTAAAAAAAACCTATTAAAATATAGGCTATGGAGATGTCTGTTGATTTTGATATCAACATTATATAAATGCAATTATGAAGGAAATTGAAATTATAGGGATTATCATTAATGCTTTAAAAGAATTGTTAGGTTCAGCAATTAAGGCTTTACCTAGCTTCTTTGCTGCAATGATTATTTTATTATTAACTAAATATTTAGTTGGATTTATTACGAGAATTACAGATCCAGCTATTAAGAGAATAATAAAAAGTAATTCGTTACAAATACTCTTTAAGAAAACAATTGCTATAGGAGTTTGGACTGGTGGAGTTCTAATAGCTTGTATAATGGTTTTCCCGAGATTTACTTTAGGAGATATTATTGCTAGCTTAGGTCTGGGCTCGGTAGCTATTGGTTTTGCCTTTCAAGATATTTTCAAAAACTTTCTCGCGGGAATTCTTTTGTTAGTAGAAGAACCTTTTCATATTGGGGATGAAATAATTGTCAAGAATTATCAGGGTACTGTCGAATACATAAGTATTCGTACGACTCAAATCCGTACCTATAATGGAGAACAGGTATTAATACCAAACTCAATTGTATTTACTGATAGTGTCCAAGTAACTACAGCGTATGAATCTAGTCGAACCGATCTTAATGTAGGAGTAGATTACAATACATCTTTACCAGAAGCATCTCGTATTTTAGAGACAACAATCTTGAATGTAGAAGGAGTTTTGGGAGAACCTAAACCACAAATTGATTTAGTTAATTTCGGTGATAGTTCAATTAATTTTGTAGTGCGCTATTGGACTTTTCCGCAAAAAAAGAATATTCTTCAGGTTCAAACAAAAGCAATTATAGCAATCAAAAAAGCTTTAGATGAAGCTCAAATTAATATACCTTATCCAATTCAGACTTTATACTATTATAACCAGGAAAAATATAATAATTATCTTCCTAGGCAGTAATATCTATCAATGTTTAGATTATGGTATCAGCCCAGTCAAGGTAACAGAATTGAAAGGTAGTGATTCGCAATAATCAAGACTGATCTCAGTAAGCGGAATCAAACTATTAATAATATCTATCAACTGGAGCTAGAAAGAGAAGAGAAAGTTCCTAAACTTGATTATTTTTGAGCCCATAATTGCCAACTGATTGTTTTTTTGTAGGAGAAAACTTCAACCTCTTCAGGCTGGCAACTCTCGTCAGAAGCAAAATAAAAAGGAAAACAAATCGCGCAGGCTCAAAAGCAACTTTACTCTCACCTCCACAAATTCCTCAGAATATCGGTTACTCAAACGATACTACCTGTATTCAAACGCACAATCTCGACCTAATACAAGAGTCTATAATTAGTATTTTTAAGGAAGAGGGTTATTTACAAATCTCTAAACCTTCTCTACCCGAAAATAATAAATTATTAATCAAAGAATTTTTGGCTCGACCTTACTTGATTCGTTCATTAATAATTATTGGCTTATTGAGTAATGATAGCGATTGGGCAACTATTAAAACTTCTTCCCCTAAATTATTTTGTTATAGAGCAAAAAACTTTGCCCATCTAATTTTATCAGAACTAGCAGTTCAATGCAGTTCTCAAGCTTTTCATTATCATATTCAAAAGCGTAATTGTGGGGTATTATTAAAAGTAGATACTGCTGGAAAAATATTAGCTTCAGGTTATATGGATTACGATGAAGCAGGTCGAATGAAATTTTTGAATGTACCCGTAATAAAAACTACCAAAGAACAGAACTTTTTCTTACTTAAAATTTGTTGGAAATATTTACGAAGCCATAAGAGGGGATTATTCATTTCTTCTTTTTTTTAGTAAGCCCATTTCTTCAAGCTGTTTTTGACAGATTTCTATTCTATCTTGACGCATTGCTAATTCTTGACTAATTTGTTCAGCTAAAAAAGGATATTCTTTAATGAGTTTATGGAAATTTTCTGAATTTATTAATAGTAATCTTGTTTTTTTAGTCGCTTTCATGGTAGTGGGATAAGGAGTATTTAATAATAAAGGCAATTCTCCAAAATACTCCCCACTTGTAAATAAAAAGAAAGTATTTTCATGATTTATCGTGAAATTCTATAAAGTCTCCTACTTTCAATTTCCCTTCTCCTAAGATGGTAAAACCACTAATAAGATTACGGGTTAAATCTTGAAATCCAAAACCAATACCGACTCCTAAACCACCAATGATAACAGCTAGAGAAGCTAGATTGATTCCCATTATCTGAACGGCAATAAAATAACCCAATGCAGCTAGTGTAAAACTAATTAGAGTAGAAATCGCTTCTCGATTACTCTCACTGATCCCTAAACTCCGTAAAATATAATTTTTTAGTAAGTGTTTAAAAAATCTTGCTAGAATGCTAACAAAAATTAATAACCCTAGAATTTTTAAAATCCAAAGCAATGAAATGCTTTGACCGCCTAAATAAAACAAAGGACTTGTAAAGATATTCGCTAACCACCGAGTCATCATAATTCTTGAGGTGATTTTTAAGAAAGCTTATTAGTACTTGTGCAAAATAAATTGAATTTATCCTTGGGATCATGGGTTGAAAACCCCGCCCTTTAGGGCGTTCCAATAAGGTTTAATTATAGTATTGCATCAAAAGCTGCCTCATGAAAAAATAAGACCATGAAACAGCTCAGA
>JASJDR010000185.1 GCA_030065615.1 Xenococcus sp. MO_188.B8
AATTTGTCAGCTAAATCTTGCTGCCTGCCAAATTGACTATGTGCAAAAGCTGATTTCACGTAATCAATATGCTTTTGAGCTATCTTGAGGGAACGAGACATAAACTCAAATATTTCTTTATGGTGTCGCAATCATTATCGTATAATGTCAGACTTATGTCCAACTTCGACGACTTATGTCTAACTTTTGCTCTGATGGGATAATTCAGTATAAGATTGTATAATGAAGGATAAAATTGTGTTTATCTGTATGGAAGTATACATAAAAAAAACCAACAGTATCTAATGATTAATAGTACAGTATCCCATAATAAAGCAGCAAATATTTGAGGAGGATCGTGTCAATGTTAAATTCACTTCGGGAGGAGCTGGAATCACCAGTTAGTATTGACGAAAGGGGTAGACCAGTCACCCTATACGAGTTCACAAGGAAAGATTCCAAGTGTTTGTCTTTATCGCAGCTTAGCTCCCATGATCGCGCAAAAGTTGTCGCAGAACGCCTCAGAAGAAGACCAAAATACAAAGTAGCGGCAATCGGAATTGGAGAAATTGATCAAAGAATGGCTATCGCAGAAGTAGAAGCTCTATCTGATATAGGACAATCTCTAATTGAACGAGAGCAGTACGGTATCGAAATGTTGGTAGAAGAAGTTAAAGAGGGTAGATTGAAGGATGTAGTCGAAAAACTGTATACTTCTTGCTGAATACTTATTCAGTAAGCGTAATAAATGACTACCATCACTATTCTGGCTATTGACTCTGACTACGATTCAATAACGCAATCAGCCTACGAATATCGTCAGAAATCAGTTTATCCTTACTTGGAAGAACTGGGGTTTGAAGTTAAGTACCATAGAGGACAATCAGCTCGTCGTTACTTAATTGCTCCAGTTGCCCAGGAGAGAAGTATAGTGTATATCACTGGCTCAGGACACGGGCATCCTCGTGAGTTTACAGGTGATTATGGGTGTACAATATTTAAAGTAGGGCACTATAGTAAAGAAGAATCACAAGAGAAAATTATTCATTTGCTATCTTGTTACACAGCCAGGGAGTTGGGTCTTGATATGGCTCAAAATGGATGCCGAGCATTCTTTGGTTATGATGATCCATTCTATTTCGTGCTAAATTTTTCTGAAGTATTCTGGGAGTTGGATTCAGAAATTGATCGGGCTTTCGCTGAAGTGATGAGTGCAGAAGAAGTTTATGACCGTGTATCCAAACTCTATCAACAACGTATTCAGGAGTATACAGATATGTGGGCTACAGCCATCATGAATGAAGATGATAGAGAAGGAGATCAGGAAACAGTAAATGTTATGTATGAGCTGTATGAGGTAATCAAACATCTCAAAGGTAATTATCGTCATCTTTGTTGTCCATCAGTAAATCCAAAATGGGGTAGAATTGACGTTGGCTTCGGAAAAGCATGAAGTTTTGCTTTTGTTAAAAATCCTCGCTTTGTTACTGCTGCTATATTTCTTAGGAGTGATCGTTTTTGCCTCATGGCGGAATCTCTATCTCGCCCAAAGGCGTTTATCCAGAGCATCGATCTGGACAAGCCCAGTTCCTTATTCTGGGCAAAGACGCAAAGAAAGACACAAACAGTGTTTAACTGCTAGCTATTTAATAGTAGAAATAGTCTTAAAGTTTGGCTGCATTTAAAAAATTCCGTAATTATAAGGCTTCTTGTTTACTTAATGAGGAAAAACTAAGGCTAAGACCAAGTGTTTCAAGAATAGTTGACAAGCTTGATAGTTGAATATTTCCCTCATCCGATAACATTTGATAAAGACTTTCACGGTTTAGGTTTGTCTTATTTTCTAGTTCAGCCACACGAATCTTTGCTTCTACAACCATCCGTAACCCTTGCAGAAAAACTGGTACAGAATCCTCGTAACAAGCGGTAAGATATTCCGCAGCTTCATCTGGATCTTGTAGCGATTTTAGTAATAATTCATCGTATTGTTTAACTGGCATCCTTGTGTTGCTATAGAAAATTGTCTTAATCTGGAGTTGGGATAACATACTACTCCGCAATGTATTTCAAGTATGTTTCTTGTCGCGATCGCTATTAATCAAGAATCAACTATGGCGCTATAGTTATTTAATTTGCTGAGAACCATGAAGAACAGCAATAATATCAACTTGGTTAGGTTTAATGTAATAAATAAGACGATAAGAGCCTTCAATAACTTCGCGAATTTGCTTGGTTTCAAATTCTGGAACAATCCGACCTGATAGAGGAAACTTTGCAATCTGTTCGGAACGGTGAGTTAATCGTTCCACAATTCTTTGTGCGTACTGGGGAGAATTCTGAGAAATATAATTATAAATCGAGGATAAATGATTTATGGCTGTTTCCGTCCAAAAAACTTTCACTTTTGTAATCCAAACTTAGCCCTAACTTCTTCAACAGAAAAGACTCTTCCAGCTTCACTATCACTTAATCCCGACTCAACAGCCTGTTTAACATATATCTCATACATTAAATCATCCCAAGTAGAATCTTCAGGTAAGTTGTCAATTAATCGTCGTGCTTCTTCCTTAATATTTTTTGTTTCCATGACATGGGTTGTTATCAAGTCCATTTGATTATTGTAGCTGTAGAACAAGATCACAATGTTGAGTTTGAGGAATATACTACTCCGCAATGTATTTCAATTATGTTTCTAAGACGCGATACAGGCGATAATATATTCCGCAGCTTCATTTGGATCTTGTAGCGATTTTAGTCATAACTCATCGTATTATTTAAGTCGCATCTTCGTTATTCTTTAACTACTAGGCTGCTTTTTCATCTAATATTCGCGCAATCCATGTCTTAATTACGGCTTGCCGATGAACTCCTAAACGTTTAGCTTCTTTGTCTAAAGCCTCAACCATCCACATGGGAAAATCAACATTAACGCGTTTCGTCTCCAATCCTGGACGCCTTGCAGTACTTAAGTCAAAATATTCAAGAACTGGAACACCTTCATCGAACTTTTTATCTAATTCTTCAGCTTTCATAAACTTTAACCTCATCATCACGAGAACGGCGTACTGAAATAAGTCGGATGTTTTCTTTTCGGTAGGTAATAATAGCAGACCAGTGTTTCCCTTTTATTTTACCAATCACCATAAACCGAGGTTCTGTCGTAGAAGAGGCTTGTATTTCTACTCTTCTAGGATCTTTCCAGAGCAACTTTGCCTGCTCAAAATCTAGTCCGTGCTTTGACTTGTTCTTTTGGCTTTTTCCAGGGTCATATTCAAACACCTCCTAGCCTCCAAATACATAGATATGTATAAGGGTTATACCTTAGATATATTATTTGTTTAGGATTGTTGTAATTAGCGATCGCGTTCTTCAAGAATCAACTAGGTTGCTATAGTAAATTGTCTTAATCTTAAGTTGGGATACCATACTACTCTGCGATGTAGTTCAACTATATTTCTGGAACACGATCAGGCGAAGCCTGGCACTTCGTGATCGCTTTTTCAATAATGAAACTTACATTGAACTACAAAAATAATATCTTCTTTCACTGAATATACTAAGCGATGTTCCTGGGTAATTCGTCTAGACCAGTATCCTTGCCAGTTGTATTTAAGCGGTTCAGGATTGCCGATTCCATCAAAAGGAGATTGCTTAATATCTTCTAATAAAAGATTAATTCTTTTGAAGATCCTTTGGTTATCTTTTTCCCACTGCCGATAATCCTTGAAAGCAGAGGTGGAAAATTTGATTTTCAAATTTCGACTTCAATCCCCCCACCAGTTTCTAATTCTGCGATCGCCTCATCAATTACTCGTATATTTTCTCGGCTAGACATTAGATGAAGAGTTGCTTCGTTTTCCATATAATCATCAAAGCTAATAACCACAGCACGTCTGCCATTAGACCGAGTAATCATTACCGGTACGCGATCGCTTTCTACTTCATCTAGATAGCCCGCTAAATTTTTTCTGAATTCCGTATAGTTTACCGATTTCATTTTTAATTAAGTACATTTTGCTGTACTTAATTTTAGCACGACCGATACTATTATGGCGCTATAGTGAATTGTTTTAATCTTGAGTTGGGATATCATACTACTCCGCAATGTATTTCAACTGTATTTCTAAATCGCGATCAGGCGAAGCCTGGCACTTCGCGATCGCTTTTTCAAGAATCAACTATGGCGCTATAGTAAATTGTCTTAATCTTGAGTTGGGATATCATACTACTCCGCAATGTATTTCAACTGTATTTCTGGAGCGCGATCTCTTCGAGATCCGCAAAGCGGGGCGCGTTTTTCAAGAATCAACTAGGTTGCTATAGTAAATTGTCTTAATCTTGAGTTGGGATACCATACTACTCTGCAATGTATTTCAATCATGTTTCTAAAACGCGGTCAGGCAAAGCCTGACGCTTCGCGAGGCGCTTTTTTTCAAAGAATTAACTTGGCGCGCTTAAATTGTTACCAATGACGGATTTACCGTACGTTTGCCCTATTCAAAAACTTCAATTCTTATCTCATATCGTAGCCAAATAAATTAGCATTTACTTCCGATAAATCAATATCTCCTAAGCCGTATTCCCCCCAACGCCGAGAGACCATTTCTGCTGTATCAGGATCGGACTCTAAAGGTTCACCCCATTCATGAGTCGTCTCAGGAGGAATCTTGGTTGTAGCATCAATACCCATACGTCCACCTAAACCAATTTTGGCACTGGCAAAATCGAGAGTATCAAAAGGAGTATCGGGGAGAATAAAGACATCACGGGAAGGATCTACCTTAGAAGAAATTGCCCAGACTACCTGGCGAGGATCGCGAATATTAATATCTTTATCGACCACAATAACGAATTTAGTATAAGTAAACTGGGGTAAGGCACTCCAAAAAGCTAAGGCTGCTCGTCGGGCTTGTCCAGGATAGGCTTTATCGATAGAAATAATAGCCGCCTTGTAACTTAAGGCTTCCATCGGCAGGAAGAAATCGACAATTTCCGAGACTTGCTGGCGCAAAATAGGTGTATAAATACGGTTAAGCGCGATCGCCATCATCGCTTCTTCTTTGGGGGGACGACCACTAAAAGTAGTAAGATAGATAGGCTTTTTACGATGCGTCATGCAGTGAAAACGCACCAAGGGAGAATCTTCCACCCCGCCATAATATCCCATATGATCACCAAAAGGTCCATCGGGCAACACTTCTCCTGGAGTGATAGTTCCTTCTAAAACAAATTCGGAATCGGCGGGTACTTCCAAATCTACAGTTTTACATTTAGTGAGCTTTACACCGCTGCCCCCATACAAACCAGCAAATAACCATTCCGATAAATCTACAGGAATCGGGGTAGCAGCAGCCATGATTATCAGCGGATCTACTCCTAATGCGATCGCGATTTCTAATTTCTTCCCTGCTTCGGCTGCTTTGCGCAGATGTCTGGCGCCACCTCTAACAGATAACCAATGGACAGTCATAGTTGTCTTCGATTGCAACTGTAAGCGATATACCCCCACGTTCGGTGTACCTGTTTCACAATCTTTCGTGATTACTAATCCCAGAGTAATTATTTTTCCTGCATCCCCAGCATAGGGGCGAATCATGGGGATTTTGTTTAAATTTAAATCCGCTTCTTCAATTACTACTTGTTGGCAGGGAGGAAAAAAGTCTCTTCCTGGTTTTGCTTTAAGAACATCAAAGAGAACTTTCCCAAAATCTACAGCTTGGGATATTTTCTTCGGTGGTTTGGGTTGCTGTAGCATGGCTAGCTTACTTCCCAAATCTTCCAACTCTTCGGGTTGTTGCATATTCATTGCCCAACAAATCCTTTCTACTGTTCCCATTAGGTTGACAGCGACGGGAAAAGGCGAGCCTTTAACATTCTCAAATAATAACCCAGGGCCTCCTGCTTGGAGCATCCGATTAGAAATCTCTGCTATTTCCAAATCTCCATCTACCAAAGCGTTGATGCGTTTGAGTTGTCCTCTTTCTTCTAAAAGTTTAATAAATCCCCGTAAGTCCCTAGCCATAGTTAAGAAATATAAAGTTCACTTTATCTATTATGAACTGATTAGTTACCTACTGCACAAGTAAAACTCAGGCCAACTTACTAATGCTTGTTAAGCAATGGGTGTTATTCGCTAAAATGACAAGTAACGATCGCTCATCATTAAAATTCAATCAACTTTGATATCTGGGTCACGAAATAAAAAAGTTTTGTTAGAGACAAGATGCTGTAGTCAAGACCAAATTTTAAACCTACATCTTGATTGACTCGTTTTTTGAATTCAAACCAAGGTTTTAATGCTCGGTCAATACCTTCAAATACAGAATCTTTTTCTCGGGCATCTTCGGCTAGTTCTGAATCTACACTACTAGGACCTCCGAGAGTGGAAGCAGAAGTTGAAATATTAGAAGAATTAGACTCCTGAGATTCAGTTTCTCTATTCTTTTCTGAGTCTTCATTAACTGAGTCTTGAGCGATCGCATAAAAATTTATCCCGAATAAAATCAGAATAAAAACTAAATTACTAAGAAAGATTTTGATTAGCATTTTAGCTCCATACTATTCCAGAGTATTTTTATATATCTTCCCGTCCTTAATAACGAAATCAACGTTCTGTCTTGTCACAGAGTTCAAATTTTCAAGGGGATTACCGTTCACTAGGATCATATCTGCATACGCGCCTTTAATAATGAAAAATTCTTGATCATTTATCGATAAAAAATAATTTTAAAGTTAGCTAATTTAAATCAGTATTAATCGAGATTAATTCAGTTAACTTGGGATAAAGTGATTTTCTTTCCTCCCTGGTTTGCCATTCCAAAACTTTAGCTATGTCTTTGGGAGTACAAAGAGAAATATTGTGGCAAATTACGCCATAACTCGACTCTAACCATGACATTCCATCAACCCGAAAAACATTATGGTTGGTAGCTTCAAGGCTGATTGTGCCTTCTATAGAAACCCAAAGAAAAGAATATTGAGATTTTTGAAGATTGGCTGTTAATTTTTGAATATCAATAGGTTTAGTAGATTCAACAAAGATGACTTGATTCGGTGGTGGCGGTGGAAAATGACTACATTGTCCTAAATAAGGCATCAAGAGAAAATGAGTCAGTAGTCGCTCATCATTCCAATACAAGGGCAAAATTACACCAGATAATTTAATATCTTTAGCTTCAATCTTTTTATTCGTCGTTTGCTCGATTCTCTGTTGACGAATTGTTTGTCGCTTAGATAATAACCACTCCACATCAATTCGTTCTTCAGCAAGGGCTTCCTCAATTTGTTTAGCTTCTTGGGCTGATGCACCGTTAGGATCTGCTTTGTTAGAACTAATTAACCAACGAATACGACTCAAAATAGCTAAATCTTCTAGTTGTTCTGGAGTTAATCGAGCAAAAGGATCTGCAAAATCTGATTTGAGTTTAGTTTTACTTGGTAATAAATGCTCCCAATGTTCTATTTGAGATTGCCGAGAAATGTTATTGGTGATGGTATTCATGGATTTTTGCCTGATTTTATTAATCCCCATGAAAATGGGCGAAACTTTGATGACAGAGGGAATTAAAATTCTTGTCAAACAGTCTTATTTACAGCGTGTTTTTATAAACCACACCGTCTTTCATAATCACCTTAAGAGTTTCAATCGGTTTTGGTGGTTCTAGATCGGCAAACCATTGATCTTTTCCACCTAGTACCATCATGTCTTCTAGGGGATTACCATCAACAATTAAAATATCAGCTAAAGCTCCCTCTTCTATGACCCCTAATTTTCCAGGATAGGGATTACGTGGACCAGACATAGCTAGTAATTCACCCGCATTCGATGTTAAATGTTTTAAAACCTCAAAATTACTACCAAAAGCTTCCGCACGCCACCACAATTCATAGCGGCGAGACTTCATTCCATCATCAGAAGGTCCGAGAAGATCGCTAGCAAAACCAACTTTTACTTTATGTTTAATCAGCCAAGGAGCAAAATCTTTATATTGCTCCTGCATAGCTTTAATGCCGTCATGCTTCGATTTCGGAACATTAGGGTTCTTGAATAATTCAGGAGACATGCCCCACATTTGCGGACACACAAAGGCTCCTGCTTCTGCCACCTGCTGAATCACTTCTTCGCTCATAAAAAAGCCATGCTCAAAACACTTTAAACCTGCTTCTAACGCTCTTTTAATGGCTCTGTCTGTAAAAATATGAGCAGTAACATAAGTGCCCCAATCGCCCGCCGCCTCTACGGCTGCCTTCATTTCATCAAGAGTGTATTGCGTGGTATCAATCGGATCATATTTCGATGAACCACCGCCACCACCCATGATTTTGATCTGGGAAGCACCCATCATTAAGTTTTGTCGAGTTGCTGCTAATACGGCATCCCTACCATCCGCAACAATTCCAATTCCTAAACGCATAAAATTCGAAGGATATCGACTGCCTGAAAGACTGGGATTAGGATCATTCCAGGCTCGGAAATCCCCATGTCCAGAGGTTTGACTAATAAAAGCTCCTGCTGGATAAATACGAGGTCCATAAATCTTACCTTGGTCGATCGCTCTTTTTAAACCAAAAGTAGGTCCACCGACATCACGACAAGAGGTAAACCCGTCAAGTAAGGCATAACGAGCGTGAAGAGTTGCATTGACATGAAGATCTCCGGCAGTAAAATTTTCTTCCAGATTGGCAAAATCGCCAGAAATAGCTAGGTGGGTATGACAGTCAATCATCCCTGGCATAAGTGTCATTCCCTTACCATCAATCTCAGTCGCTCCATTCGCCGGAATTACTTCAGCAGCAACTTGGGAGATTTTGTTATGCTCTACCAGCACATTCATGCCTGTCTGTAAGCCATTGTTGTGACCGTCAAAAATATTGACATTTTTGAACAGAACTTTATTCTCAGGACTAGTTAAAGTTGTTCCTGAACCTGGTCCCATACCGGGAACTGCCATTAAGCCTGAAATCCATTCACTCATAATTTTTTGCCTTAACCAACTACTTGGATAATTAACTAAAGATACTGCGATCGCGACAGCGACTACTGAAGGTCTCGCGCAGTGCCTGCCTTTGGCTGATCGCTTCAATAATAAGGCTGGTCAATGATTTTGTTGACATTTACTTTGAACCTCTATCTACTCCAAGTCGCAATATATTGTGGGATAAATGCAACATGATTGTGGAAAATTCAACAATTATTTCCGATTTCTTATCATTTCACGCCAACTTAAAGATGTTGCCATTGAATTAGTTCAATGGCAAAACTATAGAAATATACTTTATTGACTTGCAACATATGAGCTATTGTTTTGATCCTGACTGTCAGCAACCCAAAAATATAGTTAAAGAAAAGTTTTGTTCAAGCTGTAATACTTCTCTCTTGCTTAAGGATCGCTATCGCGGGCTAAAAATTATCGGACAAGGAGGCATGGGAAGGACTTTTCTAGCTATAGACGAACAAAATAGTGAGGAACAATTGTATTGTGTCATCAAGCAACTATATTTAAAATCTAAAAATAATTGTGATCGCAAAACAGCCAGTCGCCTGTTCGAGACTGAAGCAGCTATTCTTAATAAGTTGAATCAGCATCCCCAAATTCCGCTACTCCATGACTATTTCACTCAAGATAGGTATCAGTATTTGGTGCAAGAATGGATTAAAGGTGATAATTTACGGCAAGTAATAGCAAAAAAAGGCCCCTTCAGCGAGCAAGATGTTACTCAACTTTTGGCTAATTTATTGCCAGTTGTGGCATTTGTTCATCAGTTTAATATCATTCATCGGGACATCAAGCCTGAAAATATTATTTATTGTTCAAACAGTAAATTAGTTTTAGTTGACTTCGGTGCATCAAAATCTTTTACACCCAATTCGTTGCAGCAAACTGGAACGATAATTGGTTCTCCCGAATATGTTGCTCCAGAACAGCTAAGAGGGAAAGCGACCTTTGGTAGCGATATTTATAGCTTGGGTGTTACTTGTCTTTATTTGCTAACGGGAATTTCTCCCTTTAATTTATACAGTGATAGTGAGGATGCTTGGGTATGGCGAGATTATCTAGGTCACAAGTTTATCAGTACTAAATTAGGTCTAGTTATTGACAAGATGATTGCTGGTGGAACCTCTAAACGTTATCAATCTATTCACGAGATTTTGCAAGACTTAGGCATTATTGCGTCTAATTCAGCGAGCGCCAGACCCAACAAAATTTCCATCTTATCCGATGTGTCAGTCACTCATGCGAAACTATTGACTACAATCAAAGAGCCAGTAATTGATTGTAGTCAATTACAAAATTACTTAGAAACTCAAAACTGGAAAGAAGCAAACTACGAAACTGAACGGCTTTTACTACAAGCAACGAAACAAGAAAGAAAAGCATGGTTGGAACGCGACGATCTAGAAACTTTAGCTTGTAGAGACTTACAGGAGATAGCCAAAATTTGGCATGATTACTCAAATGCACATTTTGGTTTTAAGGTACAAAATGAAATTTGGCAGAACTTAGCGGTAAAAGATTATCACAGCTTCGGTAAAGAAATTGGCTGGTCTATTCAAAGAAAATGGCTAAGGATGAATCAGCTTACTTTCAATCTTTCTGCTCCCAAAGGACATTTACCTGCTATTACCTGGTGGTTTGGTCATGCTATTTGGGGACTGAAAAGCCTCTTTTTTAAAATAGATTGTTGTCAAAAATAAGAATTTGTCGATTTCATCCCTCATTCACCTAAACGAATACGATAAAATATTTCACAGGTTTATATTTTTTTGATTATTAATTTCTGCAATAAGATCGTAAAAAAAAATATTTCCAATAATAGTTTTGCCTTTATTTATTTTGAGAATAAACATATATATCTCTTTGCGGAAAAGAAATTGTTATGCCTTCGATGTCAAATCTCTTTTTTATATTTTCAATTAGGTCAAATTTTACAATTAAATAGTCAGAAGTTTTAACCCATGGTCTAACATACGTTCAAGAAATATGATGTTGACGAAAATATCGAGGAGAAAAATTAGTCCATCTTTTAAAAGCACGACTAAAATTAGCAGGATTTGAATAGCCCAATTGACGAGAAATAAGTACCTAAGCAAAATTAATTGTATATTTTGCGCCAAAATGTTTGAGAACCTTTTCCACATACTCAACTAAATTATTCCAGCTCAAATATGCTTCTTTTTCAATCCACTCATATTTCATAAATCGCCAAAGAATTTCAATCAAATTAAGTTGGGGAGAATAAGTAGGTAACCAAAAAATTTCTAATTTTTTCTCTTTCCATTCTGCTATTTTTTTCTGAAATGCTTTACTTCTATGAATTGGAGCATTGTCTATTACTACTACAGTTCGTTTGTTGATTTTATTGGCATAGTTATCTAAAAATTTAATGACAATCTCACTGGTTATTTTATTTTCGAATATATAGGATTCCAAATCATTATCTTTATTTAATAATCCAATGACATTTAGCCGTTTACTTTTATTTGCTTTAAAGCATTCTACTCCTGATTTATCTTGCCAACAATAAGGAACATATGGCATTAAACAAAAACCACTTTCATCTAAATATCTTAAATCTAAGAATCCTTGGTCGGATAATCTTCTTAATGCCTTAAGAAGCTGCTTTTTCCTCTCGTAAACTTCTTTATCTGGTTTTCCTCCTACTCCTTTTCTAATTCTTTTCCATTTCATTTCCATATATTTTATTACTCTTTTTATTGGATCTTTACTCGCTACGATATCCCATTCTTTCTTGATTTTTTCTTGTACTATACCTAAATTTTTAGGGGTTTCTTTAACCCAATCTTTGATAGTTTTTTGTTGTTGATCATTAAAGAGTTTTTTCCTCCCTCTTCCTTCCCGATTATATAGTCCAACTAATCCCCAATTTTCCCAATTATTAAACCAATTATAAATTGTATTCCTGCTAACTTGAAAAATTGTCATTAATTCTGATATTTTATATTTTTGATAACTCAATATAATACAGTGACTTCTCTGTCTTACTTGATAATATTTACTCTCTTTATTTATTCTCTTTAAAAGTTTAATTGTATCTTTTGTCAAACCTTTTATATATCTCATTAACCAATTATTTCTTCTTTTATGACTAGTAATTCTGCGCTCTCTACTTCTCTATTTTTATTATCTTAAACTTTTCTCAAAATACACAATTAATTTTGCACAAGTACTTATTAGTTAGATTAAGTTTCGAGTCTTTCAGCAGTGCGATCGCTTTTTCTCGCCGAACTGCCTCAAGTAAATCAGAATAGGCAATGTTCTCTTGAGCTAAGAAACGTTGCAAACTTCGGGGACTCAATCCAAATAATTTAGCTATTTTGTTAAGGTTATCAATATTATGAGGTAACAAAGTTTCTAGGGTTTGTGTAATCGCACCTGCGAAATCAGTAGCAGGAAGGTTATCTTGCAAAATGCCATGATTCTGCTCTAAAGAAACTCTTGTTTTACTAGATTTAGCCCGATTTTGTTGGAGTAGATGACGGGGAAATGCGATCGCGGTAAATTGTTGATTAAAAAACAGTTGCACCTTCGACAGTAGTGGACAATAGGACAAACTAGGCATGATATTCATTTGTAAATAAACTTTGGTGGGTTGCCATTGTCGCCCTGTAATTTGTTGAATGACTTTGATCATATAGATCAAGGTCTAAAGTTCCACCTGGGTCGAACCAACCCCAATAAGTTGTATGCCCTGACGACAAAACCAAGCCTCTTTATGATCAATCTTTAACCAGAAGCAAGCATAAGAACTATGCCAACGGATATTATTTAAAAAATTATTGAGAATGTCATATAGTGAAGGCGATCTTAGTAGCGATTCACCTAGTAATCCAACATCGGCTAACTCAGTTTGCATTCCCACTTGTAAGCCAAAATCTTCAATTCCTTCTAATCTAGCGGCTTTTTCGAGTAATAACCAAACGGAATACTCAGGAATCAGACTATTAGATTTTTCAAAATTCAACCAAGGAATACAAGGAATATCAGCTTTTTTCAGTATTTTTTCAATTGGCGAACCGATCTGACCTAAAAACTTCAGAAAAGGAAAAAGTTGACTTGTTCTAATGAGGGGAATAGGCGGCACAAGCAAAATTCTTGACGAACATTGGTAAAATTATTGCTCAAGAATGTAATCAATCGTGAGAACCTGTAAATTGATTTATTAATCGTTGTTGTTCCACAACATTGGTAATCTCCTGAAAAAAGCTATTACACAAATCATCTTCGGAATGGATTTTTTCTCCATTCGAGTCAAGTGACTTGCGATCGCGTTTGGGCTTCTTTCAAGATAGTACTTATTACTTAAACAAAGCAGGAATCAGTAATTTATCAAGCATAAGGATATCCGCTTTTTCCCTAGTTTCTGATCTTCTTTTGAGTAAGTTATGCTGGTGTCGAGGAAATCTTCAAAACAGAAGCGCTTAACCTGGGGGCTTGATAAATGGGTCTATTTGATAGGATTCGTAGTGAATTTATAGATATTATCGAATGGTTGGATTCGACTAACGATACCATTGTTTATCGCTTTGAACGCCACAATAATGAGATTAAAATGGGCGCACAGTTAACTGTACGTCCTGGTCAAATGGCAGTATTTGTTAATGAGGGACAAGTAGCGGATGTATTTTTACAATCAGGAAAGTATGAATTAACAACCCGTAATTTACCTGTACTAACTACCCTGAAAGGTTGGTCTTATGGCTTTAATTCTCCGTTTAAAGCCGAGGTGTACTTTTTTAGTAGTAAAGTTTTTACAAACCTAAAATGGGGGACTTCTAACCCGATTACTATTCGGGATCCCGAATTGGGACCGATACGTTTACGGGCGTTTGGTAATTATAGTATTCGGGTATCCGATCCGACTCAACTATTAGAGGATCTTGTTAGCACTGACGGACTATTCCAAGTTGATGAAATTAGCGATCATCTGCGTAATATTATTGTCAATTGTTTTGCTAGTTGGGTTGGGAAAGCAGAAGTTCCGCTGTTGGACTTAGCGGCACATTATGGCGATTTAGGCGATCGCGTTCGTGATGAAATTAAACCAGAAATGAACCAGGTAGGAATTGAGTTAACCCAACTTTTAATTGAGAATATCTCCCTACCTCCTGCCGTCGAAGAAGCATTGGATAAGCGAGCTTCAATGGGCTTAATTGGTAATCTGGGTCAGTACACTCAGTATCAAGCTGCTAATGCGATCGAAGCTTCAGCAAATAATCCTAGTGGTGGAAATGCTGGGATGGATTTTGGTATTGGTATGGCGATGGCGCAACAAATGGCAAGTGCTATGCAGCCCCAAGCAGGCGCATCTGCTGCACCTCCCCCGCCTCCACCAACTCAAACTCAATGGTATATTTCTCAAAATGGTCAGCAGTTAGGACCTTTTGCTCTTAATCAGCTAACACAACAAGGTTTGACTCCACAAAGCTTAGTGTGGCATTCGGGCTTAGATGGCTGGAAAAAAGCTTCAGAAGTTTCGCAATTAGCATCTGTGTTTCCTGCTACACCACCACCACCACCGCCACCACCAACTCAAACTCAATGGTATATTGCCCAAAATGGTCAACAGCTAGGGCCTTTTGCTCTTAATCAACTGGCAAAGCAAGGTTTAAACCCAGAAAGTTTAGTGTGGCATTCGGGCTTAGATGGCTGGAAAAAAGCTTCAGAAGTTTCGCAATTAGCGTCTGTGTTTCCTGCTGCACCGCCATCTCCACCTCCCTTACCTTAATGAGTAATAAGTAATAGGTATTGATAGCTGTTGACTGATAACTGTGAAATGACCAGTAAGACAATCAAAAGATACCCCTGTCCTAGTTGTGGTGCAGAGTTGATATTTAATCCTGAAGGGGGTAAGTTAAAGTGTGAATACTGTAGTTGGGAAGATGCTATTCCCCAAAGCGAGGAAGAGTTACAGGAAAATTCCTACGAGCAATATCTCAACAATAATCACACTCAATTGGCTACCCTTTCGACCACAGCTATGGAAGTTAGTTGTGATAATTGTGGCGCCAAGATTACATTTGAGCCTCCCCAAGTAGCAGGTCAATGTCCCTTTTGTGCATCTAGTATTGTGGCACAGCCTAAGCAAGCAGATCCAACCCTAGCGCCTCAGGGAATTATTCCTTTTACCATTGGACGTAAAGAAGCGAGGGCGAATCTTCAAACTTGGATTAGTCAGCAGTGGTTTGCGCCTAATGATTTAAAGCAACTCGCGCAACCTGAAAAAATCAAGGGGATGTATTTACCTTTTTGGACTTATGATGCTTTTACTAAAAGCAAATATAAGGGTGAAAGGGGCGAGCATTACTACGAAACCGAAACCTATACTGCAAAGAATGCGGAAGGAAAAACTGAAACTAAAACCCGTCAAGTGCAACATACTCATTGGTATCGAGCTTCTGGTTGGGTACAGCGTTTTTTTGATGATGTGTTAATTCCTGCTACCAAGTTAGTTGACCATAAAAGTCTAGAAAAACTTGAACCTTGGCGTTTAAAAGATTCTTTACGTCCTTATGAGCCTTCTTATTTAGCAGGGTTTGAAGCGCAGCGATCGCAAATTGAGCT
>JASJDR010000186.1 GCA_030065615.1 Xenococcus sp. MO_188.B8
CATGATTTCCACTGCGTCGGTTGTTCTTTTCATTTTTCGATAACCCCTTCAAAAATATGCTCTTTTGGATTCTGTTCAAATTTCTTCTTACGGTCTAATGCTCTTTTAAGCTCAATTTGAGGCGAAAATAGCCGAAAAATTCCCGAATTTTTCGAAACTTTGGCAGCGAATTGAGATTCACATTTTAGACGCGCTCATCGAAGAGCAGTGTCAAAATGTGAAAGCCGCCTAGCGTTCTCAATTTGCTACCCCACTAGAAAATTGACTGCGACGAAAACCATTTCAGTAGTTGATTACGCAGCGTTAACTTTTTCTTGAGTTTTTTCATCAATCATCAAGTTCAAGTTTAATCAACAACGGATCAACGAAGATCGAAGTTAGTCACAAGTAAATTTTAGAAGGGGTTTTAGGGGAACTCCCCTAACAAGCAGTCGCCGTACCCAGCATGGTGATTACGATCAATTACAAACTGTACGCCAAAGGCCCTGCTTGCAAACAGCCCTCACACAGAAATATTCAATCAATCAATCAATTTACTCCTATAAATCCTGGCAACTTCCCAACGATTTGTCGTCAAAAATTCCGAGAAATCGCAGTTTTTTTTTTAAGGTGATGATTAGAAAAATCTCCTTGATTGACGAAAAAAATTGTTATTTTAGTTGACAACTAGTCCTAATACATACCAGCAATTCTCATTTTGAAACCTTAACGGAAGAAAATAGAGGGTAAAAGATAAGAATTAGGAACTTGTTCGCGAAAGCCAATCGCGAACAAACTGTCAGAGTTAATTGATTGTGAGTCAAAGTAAGCAGAGGAGCATCCATCATCCCTGAGCATTTAACTTTTGAGCCATGAAAAAGCCGAGTAATATCTGAAACAGCCAGGTATTACTCTGTAGCTCGATGCGAGCGTGAGTTGCTTCAACTAGGCCGAAATTTAGCTAGAATTAACCCCGTCAGCTGCTTTTCCCTCCCTCATCATAACTCGAACAAAGTCTGCCAACTCTCAAACCATAAATATCTGGTTAGTGCCCTCAGGTCATTGAAAAAGGTTTGGCGAGTAACCACCAGGTCGCGGACTTGTTGATAGGTTATGTGGATTAAATCCAGAGTGGTATGGAATAAATAAGCTAATAAATTAAGGCACAACAGAAGTTCTGCCAGGTGGTTTTGACCGTGGCCAAAGTTGTGTTCGTATCGGATAACCCTTGGTTTTGAGGATATTATTGCCTTCATTCTCTACTTTCCAACGAGCGCGACCGGCTGCGACTATCTCAGCCACATTCTGGTCATCAATCTCATGGCAAGTAGCAAAGGCATTGTGATATAGGATTTTCTGGTCACTGGTATCTCTCAGCGTCACCTCGCACCAGTTGACCTCCATCGCTGGTCTCCTCGCTCTGAGAGGAATTTTGTTCACAAAGCGATAGTGGTAAGACAAACGCTTTTGTCCTCGAATCTCAAACTGGGTTAAAGTTTTCACCTCATCGATTCTTTCTAAGTAATCCACCCAGTCATAAAGTTCTGGATGAGATGTCGGCTTACAGACGAAGATAAAATGGTAGCCATAATCCAAGGCCGTCTCACAGATGGGTTGGTTACAGTAGAGGTCATCCCCGAGTAAAGTTACAGGCGGGTCTTCTGGAGCGCGGGGATGAGCAGCAATCCAACGTTTAGCAGCAGCATTCTCGCAGTCTTGTTTATCATGACCATCTTGGGGAGTTATGAATTCTGGCATCTTTACTGATGACCTGTGGTCGTCCTGGAGCTACCAGTACCGGAGTCACCGCAGCATGAAAATAGGTAGTGCTGCCGTTTTTATGAGTCCGATGGCAACAATGACACATTCATTACTGGCTACTGTTTTTCTAGCCGTGATCGCCCTTCCCATCGGTTACTACTTCGACCATCTCATAACTGCTGCTGTGCTTCCCTTTGGGCATTTAGTAGCCTGTTTCTCCGATACTTTCACCAAGAAAGGCGTACAACTGTTTTATCCGAATCAAGCTTGGACTGTTGCCGGATCTAATCCCAGGAGAAGGTTAAGCACTGGTGGCGCGGGTGAGTTTTGGGTGTTAGCGATCGCGATATTCCTCTTAGTCTCCAGCCTCTACATCAATAACAATGGCGGAATATTCCAGAACTTAGGACAGAATTTAAGTTTAAGTGACGCTGTAGTGAAGGTTTACAACGAAAATGCAGAAACTCATCATGTTTATGCCGAGATACAAGGATTTTGGGAAAGCGATAGATCCTCAGCCGATGGGAAATATTTGATTTTGAGTACCAAGGGGAAAGAGTTTATCGTTACAGATGGTGAGGCTGTTTATAAAACTGGTTCTCAGATTATTACTTCCAAAGTGAAAACTGTCATTGGTGGTGAGTCAGAGAACATCATTAAAACTCTGAGCTTCGATGATGAACAGGCGACGGATAAATTGAATGAACTTAAAGAGAAATATCCAGCTAATCTGATTGTTGTCAGTGGTGAGATAACAATAGATTTGCCGGACAAAATTGATGAATATGCCAAGCCAAATACTATGAAGACCTTTGATCTCTCTAGTAATAAGGTGACATTTGATAATTGTCTCTTAAATGAGGTAATTGAGGTGCTTGATGGTCAGTACGCGATCGGTTCTGTTGAAGTATTGATTATTAATCCTGTTCTAGGGGTTTAATTGTGGAACGTTACTGAAGTCGATTAATAAGTGAGATACTAAGATAATTATCATTTTTATTCAATTTGGCATTGGGTTTATTAATGTGTAAATAATTCTTATTTAGAAGGAAGTAAATGGATGAATCTGAAGTTAAGAAAAAATTAGAAATAGAGAGGCTTAAAAGAAAATATCTTATCGAAAAAATTAATGATTATGGGGATATTATTGTTATTAAAGTATTTGGATTAGGTTCTTTGACTATAGGAGTTTCAGAATTATTAGTTCCTAGTTTTCTCCCTATTGTTTTAACTAATCCTGTTACAGCAACTGGTTTGATTGGCACTGGTATGGCTTTTCTTTTAAATAAAAAAGCAAGATCAGTTGCGCAAAAATTTTTAAAGCTACTTGATGATGAGCAAGATGAACAATGAATATTTTTTTAATAAATAATTTACTGAATCTATCCTTATATTTAATTTTTGTTTCTATTCTGATTTTTATCTTTGCAGTTATTTATAGATATTCTGATTTCTATAGAAAAATAGAAGGGAAGCGAAAAAAAAATATTAAAAAAATGTTGAATTTCGTAGGTCGAATCTGCGTTGCATTATTTAGCTTCGCTCTTATTTTATTTTCGTTGGGATATTATTTAAATGAGCATTATCTTTTTACATTTTTAAGTCCATTTCTATTCATAATCGGCTTGTCTATATTTTTTGGGAATCTTAGCTATAAAAGTAAGATTGGTTTAGATAAATATAACCTTAGTCAATCAGATAAAAAAATTGAAAATATATCTAAAGATACAGCTGATAAGGATTTTGAAAATATAAAAAAAATTACTGATATAATTGTTGATAAAAAAGTTGACAAAGCTACAATTGAAATTATTTCTCAGCTCCTTGATAGGTATCATTTCCACGTGAAAAATGCCTATAAAGCCCAAATGAAATATCAGTTTTTTGGACATTTTTTTTCAATTGGAACTCTTGTCCTCGGCGTAATAGTAGCGGTTATTTCTTTTCTAGATATTCCTTTACTTTCGGCTTTAATAGGTGCAATTATAGCTATAATTGGTTCGATAAATTCTGCTTATAAATTCTCAAGCAACTTTGAGTCATGTGCAAAAGCTCTAATTGAGTTGCATGATTGGTCTTTAAAATTTGCGATTGATTTACAAAAGGCATTAAATGATAATTTAAACACATTGGATAAATTATCAAGTTTTCTTTTGCAAAAAGACCGAGAAATATCTGCGATTGGAGCGAAATTATCATCTATTATGATGCCTTCCTTATCTGAATCAATTGAAGAGATAAAAGAAAAGATAGAAGAGATAAAAGAAGAGATAAAAGAAGAGATAAAAAATGCATCAAAGTAAAATGAATTCCCTAATCTCCATAACGATTAATCCTCGCCACTGCGCTAATAACAAATCACTAAATGTTTGCTACAGATAAGGCATCAACAATAAATCATCCGTGGTTTTTTCAGTTAGTGATCGCAGATTTTATATATAGCATATTTAGAGTGATTTGATATAACTTCACCCATCTCTAACAATCAGGTGACATTTAATAATTGTTTGATGAAAGTTTTAAATAACTAGTATATATTAGGTAGCATCGAAGTAACTATCATTGTTTATGTGCCAAAACTTTAATTATGGAATGGCAACCAATAATCTTAGCTACTGTCGGAAGTCTCACTCTTTTATCCCCTAGCAAATCTCTGGAAACTCAAGCACCACAAGAGATACAGCTAGCACAAAATAGTCCTGTTGAATTAGTAGAAGCTGCCTACCCAAACAGGATAGAAATTGCCGTGAACATCTCAGCCCATGAGGATCTGAAGATTGCTCAAGATATGACGATCGCCAAAGGACAAATAATCAGCGATCGCATTCCTGAAAAAGAACGACTCCAAGCTCAAAAAAAACAATTAGAGTTATCACTAGAACGTGTCCTGTCAGCGTCCATCACTCCACCTCCTAAACCTCGACCAGTACCCGCCGTCGCCCCGCTGCCACCGATTAGCTACTTAGAACATGAAGCAGCGATCAAACGAGCTAACATCACGATCGCCCTTTCTCAAGAAGAAATCACCATCAAGGAACAAGAAATAACAGAACTCTCCCAAATACCTGATTTAGATCCCATAATCCTCGAACATGAACAGGCCAAACTAAAACAGCTCCAGCTCAATCATCAGATAGCAGCCAATGAGTTGGAACTAGCTCAAGGAAAATTACAAACCGCCAAGCAGCAGAGAGAATATCAAGAATATCAAGCCTCAATCACAGCCGCTCGAAGAGTTGAAGAGGAAAATCAAGCTAAGGCATTTTATCAAAGGCAAATTGCCGAATATAACGAAAAAATAGCCGCCAAAGAAATTCAAGTTACCCAGTTACAGGAGAAATTAAATGATATTCAGAGCCAGATCGAAAATCTCCAAATTGTTTCTCCTTACGCTGGCACTGTCCGTAACATCGAGTTTCTGGGGCAGTCAGAAGATGGCAGTATCGCAGTCAAAATTCTCCTTCTCGTTAAAGACAGTTAACACTCATCAAAAGTGCGACCCCGCGTCGGCGAAAGACGCAAGGGAATGCGCACTTCCCGAAGGGTTAACGATAGAAACTGCATTCTGTCTCAATAGTAGTGATGAATGCGTGCAGGAATTGACTGAAAAGGCGATCGCGAATTCTCATAAGCTCAAGACTCTAGAAGAACGGATAACTCTGATTGATGAACGGCTGGAGCTGGCAGAAGACAGAATCGAATACACCAGAAAAAAGAAATGGACCAACTATATCTCAGCTAATCCAGTAAATATTATTCAACTGACAATTCCGAAAAAGACGAAAAGGCTGAATAACAGAGAGCTCAAGGCATATAATCTGATGAAAATGCTCCTCCAAAGAGGCAAAAACCACAATGAGCAGAGAAATATCCGCCATAATCAACAGTTTTTTCGTCAGATATAGCCAAGAATTCCGCCAAGGCAAATTAGAAGCCTTTGAAATAATCATGGCATTAGCCATGAGCCATGCCTATGGATGCTGTAATCCCAAGCAGTGGGCAGATTATCTAGGAATTCAACCCCAAAAAGTCTATATCTTAAATGTGCTAACTGAATATGCTCTAAGCTTCAATATCGGGCAAGTCTACGATCCGAATTAGATTTGGTTAAAGCGATCACTAATTTTATCTAATAAGCGCGATCGCATTCTCCGCTAAAATAAAATCAGAACCAGCGAGAGGTTCGCTCATTCTTCGCGATCTCGCCAAGCGAGGCGCTACGCGATCGCAGTTAAGGAGCATTATCATTTAGGGGAAATCAGATTAATGAATTAAGTGTTGTTCAACGCCCCTATTTAGAATAATTGACAGGATAGAGATCATGAGCTCTCAAGACTTTATCAAAAAACCACAAGATTCTCCAAAAACTGAAGAAATCTTTACCGAGATTTACCAGAATCATAAGTGGGACGGTTTACGAGGAGACTTCTGTTCGGGTGATGGTTCAATTAACCCACAAATTGTCGAGCCCTATCTGGCTGTGATTGCTGAAATGGCGGCTAGCGAAGGCTTTAGAGGTTTAACTTTTGTTGATCTCGGTTGTGGAGATTTTCGAATTGGTCAACAACTGCTTCCTTTATGTTCAAACTTTACAGAAAAAATATATTCTTGTTAAGAAACAATAAACCAGAAAAATCCCGAATCTTCCCGAAAATTTACCCTGATTGCGGGATGCAACACTAGTTGTGAACTACTATAACAATTTTTTTTGGGGATTATTGTCAGTCAAACCAATTCAGACAAAAATAGATAAATCCCGATAAATCCCGATTTTTGACGACAAAACGCGGAGAAGTTAACATGATTTATAGGAGTAAATTGATTGATTGATTGATTAATTCTGTGTAAGGGCTGTTTGCAAGTAGTGCCTTTTGGAGTACATTTTTTCTGGCCTCTACCTGCGATGAAAACACGGCACAGCTTGTTAGGGGAAACCCCTAAAACCCCCAACAAAATTTATTTATGAATAGCTTTGCTCTGAAGTTGATTAAATTTAAAATTAATGATTGATGAATAAACAAAAACAAAACTCTTGCTGCAAAAAAAAAGCCAAAGAAGCACGAATACAAATTAGAGTTACAACCAAAGAAAAAGAATTACTTCAAAGTAAAGCTCAAGCTTGCGAGATGAGTTTGGGTAAGTTCCTAATTGCTGCTGGTTTGAATGACGAATCTATTAAAGTAATTCCCGAGCTCAATAAATCTCTTTATGTAGAACTTTGTCGTCAAGGTAATAATCTCAATCAATTGGCTCGTCTGCAAAATACATTAGCTGCTTCTGGTCAAGACCCCGAATTATATTCCGATGACAGAGCAATCTTAGAAAATCTTTGCAGCTTAATAAACCAAGTCCTAACCGAACTAAAAAAGGTAAACTCAGATTGATTGGTAAAATCACTACTGGCAGCGACTTTAATGGTCTGTTTAAGTATCTATTCAAAGAAAGCAAGGATGCTCGACTGATCGGTGGAGACCGCGTTTTACTTGAACCTGATGCTGAATCACTCGCTGAACAATTCAACTGGATTGCTAAAACTAGATCTACAACAAAAAAACCAGTTAAGCATTTGAGTATTGGCTTTGCTCCTGCTGATGGAATAGTAGATGAGTCGACTAAAGTAGCGATCGCTGAAGCCGTAGTCAAAGAATTGGGCTATACCAATAATCAATGGGTAGTAATCGCTCATGGGAGAGATGACCCCGGACATGATTGGCAACACCAGCACGATCACATACACATAGTCGTCAATGGTATCAATTTTGACAGTAAGCGAGTTAAAGATAGTTTCGATAAAACTCGTTTAGAAAAGATTCTGAGAACCTTAGAACATGAACATGGCTTAACAACAGTTATCTCTAGTAATCAATGTAACCGACGCCGACCTAAGACTAACCAATTAAAACGTTATCAAAGAGAAGCTAAGGAATATAGCCAGCAAAAACTTGATACCCCACCAGAAATTCCGCTCATGGTCAAACTGCAAACAGCACTCGATGCCGTAAGTTTTGATAAACCAACAATGACCTTGTTTATCGGCAGATTACAGCATTTAGGAATCGATGTTAAACCTTATATCACTGATAAAGGTAGAAAGCGCATCAGCTATCGCTTGTCAGATTTCAAAGTTAGAGGTAGCAAGCTTCATAATGGTAGTTTTCCCAAGTTAATTTCTCAGCGAGGCATTGATTTTGATGAGGTTAGAGATACTCCTGCATTAGAAGCTGCTTGTCAAGGAAAACCAGTAGCCATAGAACATGAGCAATTAATCTCTTGGTCAGAAATTAACCAAATATCAGACAATGAACCTAGTTACTGGCTACCAGAACCCCTCAAAATATTAGCTGGAAATAATTCAAGTCAAGAAGTGGAAGACCCGTGGGAAAACTTGCAGCAAGAACTACTTGATAACTATGGTATCCCCAAAAATATTTCTACTGCTTTCAAAGAAATTAACTTACTAGCTACTGATCCAAAAGGAAAACCCCTCTGGCACAAACGCAGTTTATTAGATAGTAAGGATACTCACTTTTGGTTTGAAATCAATGATAGTGATAATCGGGTTAAGAGAGTGGTTATAACTAGCTCTCCCCTAGAAGCTATCTCTGCTTATTTGACCGATAGATTAATCAATCACAATAATTGCCCCTGTTTGTATCTAAGTTTAGATTCAGCTGAACAATCAAATGAACTAGATTTAACTCGATTTGATAGTATAGCTGTTAATAGTAGCGATAAGCAGCTAGTTTCAGATAGTATTGACAACTTAGTTGTTGAAGAGAATGTTAATAGTTGGCAGCAAAATTGGCTAACTCATTGGAATGAGATCCAAAGAATCTTGGAATCGTCAGCAAAAAAACCAAGCCCATGGTTTAAGAAAACATCTAACAAAGAGCGAGCAAAAAACCAAGAATTAGAGTTATAAAATTATTTAAAAGCGATGCAGCGCGGTCTTGGCGAGAGGAAATGCTGGGGTTTCCCCCATGAGCGATATGCGCTTGCGCTTGCGAAGCTCTACCCGCAGGGGCAGCTTTACCCGAAGGGGCAGCGGTACCCTTTAGGGTTAGGACTGCATCAATAAGCGATCGCTTTAAGCGAAAATAAAGCACCAGAAGCCATACTATAGTTTGTCATTGAATAAACTCTAAATTGTCACCATAATCCTAAAAAACCTCAATTATTAACATTTTAAACAAACGCCTATCGGCGAGAAAAAGTGAAAATTGTTTAGGCCGCTTATTTAAAGTAATCATTTTTTATGCGCTCTACACAAAATTTACTACGAGGTTTTTTACCAGGATGACAATTGATAATTCCCCTAATCCAGAAATTTATGTGGCAGATTTAGCTTTATAACAACAAAACAAACATATTCTTTAATAAGGAAAAAACAACAACAACCGTACTGAATGACATAGTATAGTAATTCTACTTTCAGTTACATGAAGTAGAAATGATTGCAATACAGAAGGCAATTGACCCCCAAACAGGGGAAAGATTTAGTTGTGTATTCGATACAGAAACTTGCTTGCCAGTAGAGCCTATTCAACGCTATATCAACTATTGTAGAAGACGACAGCTAGCAGCTAATACGGTTTTTACATACACTTGTCGGCTGGTAGATTTTTGGCACTGGTTAGAAGACAAATCCCTTAACTGGCAAGATGTTGGCTTAAAAGAGCTAGCTGATTTTGTAAACTGGTATCTCCTTGGTGGAGAGGTAGAAGTTATCTCCGAACAAGTTCGAGAAGTAGTATCTAAACGCAGTCCGCGCACCGTCAATCTTGCTGTTACAGCCATTCAAGGAATGTATGAATTCCACACTGTAGAAGGTCGAATCGACGAGAAGAAATTCACCCAACTAGCTTATGGCTGGGGAAAGCGAGGTGGTTTCTTAAGAGGTATTGTCAAAAGCAGTCCCGAAAGAAGAAAACGAATTAAAGTCAAAGAGCCTAAAGTTTTCCCTGGTTGCTTAACAGACGAACAAGTAGCCCAGCTAGCTAACGCTTGTTACACCTATCGAGACAGATTAATAGTAATGCTGCTGCGGGAAACAGGAATTAGACGAGGCGAGCTTCTAGGATTACATTTAGTAGACATACAAGATTTTGATAGTAGAGGCAGAATCAGGATTGTTAGAAGAAATAATAATCCTAATGGTGCAATTGCCAAAGGTACAGAGAGAGAAATCCCTATCTTACATAACCGTGAAGAGGTACAGGAAACTTTTACTGCCTACTTACTAGAAGAGTATCCCCCAGAAGCAGAGGAACTGGGTCACGGAATGTTATTTGTCAATTTGGATAAGAAGTATGCTGGCAAACCAATGACCAGTGCTAGGTTAAATCAGCTTTTTTACCAACTAAAAGATAGAACGGGCATAGAAGCTCATCCTCACTTATTCCGACACACATTCGCTACCCGAATGCTGCAAGCTAACTATATGGATGATTACGTACAGCAGCTATTAGGTCACAGGTCCATCGCCACAACCAAAGATATTTATTCTCACGTACTGGATGAGATGAGTTTGGATACTTACTTAGTTGGAGAGGAAGAATAATGTTACCGATTGAAGCTTTACAAGAAAAAATTGCCAAGTCTGAGTTAGGTCAAGAATGGATTAATAACCCTTTGCTAGATAAGGATATTTGGTCATTTGAAGAATTAGGTTACACCCAAGAAGAAACCAAGATAAAGGGAGTTCGAAATATCTACTTTGAAGGCTTTTCCTTATCTTGGCTTAAGTTATTAGCTAAATTTACTATCTTGGCTTGTGTGAGGAAAAAACTATCCTTTCACGTGATCATTCAAACAGTTATTAATTTAAGAAAATTAGATAAATTTCTAATTAAGGAAGGATACAATCAGCCAGAAATAATAACCGATTCACTATTACAAAAATTTGTTGCTCCCAGAATTAAAAACTCAATAGCATCACAATCAACTATAGTCACAGTCATAAAAATGTGGGCAGAGGAAGGATGGCTGGAGCTAACATATACGCCAATTAAATTTAAAAGAAAAAAACCCGAGATAGAAACGATTCCAGAAGAGATATTACATCAGATTTATGAAAATTTTGATCTATTTCCGCCACCATTAGAACGATTATTCAGGCTACAGCTTGTGTTGGGATGTCGTATTGGGGAAATGTTAACAATGCCTCGTCAATGCCTCAAAAGAGAAGGCGAACAATGGTTTTTGTTGAAATGGGTACAAAAGCACAAACATTGGCGATTTTATCAAATTCATCCTGCTGTAGCTGAATTAGTTAGGGAGCAGCAAAAGTTTTTGGCTCAACAATTTGGCTCTAACTCTGAATTTGACAAATTGTTTTGCAGACTTTCTACCGCTCCGAAAGATGGTGTTAAGGGAGTTTCGAGAACTGGAGCCAACAGATTTGATATAGAACCAGTTTACCTACCAAGTGTCCTTACTGCTAGTTCAATCTGTCGTTGGCTTCGAGATTTTAGCGAGACAGCAAATTTAATAGACAAACACGACAATAGATTTTATCTAACGAGCCATATGTTTCGACGTACTAAAGCTAGTGTCATGGCTTACTGTGAAGTTGAAGATGAATATATTGCTGCGGTACTGGGGCATGCTTCTTTAGATATGCTTCCTCACTATCGCAAACTGTCTTTAGAAAGATTAGAAAAAGAAGCCAATGCTAAAGGCTACGTTGATAAGTACGGTCGGGTAACTAACTTTAAACCAAGAAAGCGTAGATACGAGAGACTAGCCGAATTGCTCAAAGTAACCACACCATTAGGTGAATGTCATCGCCCGACGATGTTAGGAGATTGTCAGTATCGCTATGCCTGTCTAAGTTGTGACCATCATCGAGTCACTTTAGAAGACAAGCCCAAACTAGAAACTGATATTCGGCGTTTACAGCCAGATTTGGAAAAAGCACAAACCGCAAGTCAAGAGCGAAGAGGTACAGAAATAAATCGTTTATTAGATTTGTTGAAAACTAGACTACAAGGTTTAGAAAATTTAGCCAGCTTAAAAGGAGAAAAAAGTCATGGTTGGTAAACGTAAATATCCAGCAATCTCAGTCCACGAGACAATGGTAGGTACATTGACAGTTAACTGGAAACAAGAATATAAAGGAGAGTTTATTTGCCCACATTGCCAACTTCAAAGATTAACAAGTTTTATTAAAGATAAAAGTCGAATTTGTAAATTAAGATTAAAATGTAAACATTGCTTAAAATACACTTCTTTAGCCAAAAAAATACCTGGAACGGGACGTAAACATTTTCCAATTTCCGTACATCAAACTTTAAATGGAACTTTAAAAGTAAACTGGCAACAAGAATATAAAAGAGAGTTTAACTGCCCTTCCTGCAATCAAGGAAAACTTACGAGATATGAATACGCAGCAAATAATACCTGCAAGTTGGTTTTAAGGTGTAATTCTTGTAATAGAAGGACAGCTCTAAATTGTCCTGTTTCAGCTTATATATGTAATTATCGTCCAGAAATAGAATGCCCTAACCCACTTTGTAGAGGTATCGGACCCAACAAGCAAAGAGGATGGGTATATTTGATAAATGAAAGTCAAAATAAACATAAATGTTATTTCTGCCAAACCAACTTCAATCCTAATTCAACAAGGCCAAGTAGTTGGGCATTACGTCAAAAAGAAGAAAACTTATCACCTTTTGCTTTTGATGAAGATATTTGGCAATTGGAGCATTTTTACGAAAAACCTAGTCGAAAAACGATTAATTTCCAAACGATACATCCAGTTTGGTATTGCCAAAAAGTTAAAGAATATCTTTATTACCTATTAAAGTCACCAGTATATTGTGATATGGAAATAGTTAATAGAATAACTTGTCTTAGGCAGTTTGGGAAAAGCATTGTTGCCATAAAAATTGAAAAATCAAATCAGATTGAAAGAAGTACAATAATTCATTTTTTAGATAGTTACAAAAAAAATAGTAACCAAACTATTAATCATAAACTAGTTTGCCTAAGACACTTTTTTGAATGGCTGGGCTTAGAAAAGTCATATTTAATTCGCAGTCGTGATTTTTTAAAAGTCAGTAAAAATGATCCTGACTGGCTAGATGAAGTGACCCGTAAAGCTATCAAACAAAATCTGGATAAAATACCTGTACCTATTGCTCGTCATTATTTAATTCAAGCATATATCGCTGCTAGACCAGGAGATGTGTCCCAATTACCTTTTGATTGTTTAGTTGAAGAAAATGGTAAATGGTACATCAAATTCTTTCAACGAAAAACTAAACGATGGCACAGAATACTCGCTAGTCGAAAGATAAGGAAAGTAATAGAACAACAACAGCAATGGATTAGAAAAACTTTTAGCGAAGACTATCCTTATTTGTTCTGTCATTTTCGTTCAATCACAGAAGCATCATATCCAACTTTTCCTAATATCAAACCTTTACCTGAAACACCTGTTTTGAGTACACATAATAACCCAATGGTTCGCGTCATTCGGATGCTTATAAAGAAAGAAAATATCCTGGATGCTAACGGACAAAAACCACACTTTACAGGGAAAATTACTCGTCACAGTCGTTTACAAGAGGTTCGTACTAAATATGGAATGGAAACTGCACAGTTGTATGCTGACCATAAAACCCGTACCACTACATTTCAACATTATGCACCACCTACTAGAGAGCAAGTAGCAAAAGTAGATTTAGCATTTCAGGAACTTTTGATGAATCCTGAAAATAGATTCTTACCTTGGCAATCCTTACCTGAAAGCTTACTCAAAGATCCCAAAGCCCACGAACTTGATTTAGAGATCGCACCCCGTTTAATAGTTTACGGATATTGCACTTTGAACCCAAAAACACCCTGTCCTGTTAACCTTTTTCCTAAATGTTACGGCTGTTCTAGTTTTCGTCCCAGTACAGGTAAATTACCTCTCTACGAACGCCAGTATCAAGGGGAGCAGCAAAGACTAACTGAAGCAGAAACAGCAGGTGCAGAATTAGCCTCTGAAGAAGCCAAAGCAACTATTGAAGCAATGGATAAATGGCTACCTGATTTGAGGAGGTTAGCTAATGGTTAATCGAGAAAAACAAGCTGAAGTTCTCCGTCGTACTCAAGCAAAAAGAAAGGAACAGAAAAAGGAACAGGTACTAAAAGCGATTCAGGAAATACAAAAGCAAAAGAAGCCTCTTACTTTTAAGAATATAGCTACTGTAGCTGGTTGTTCCGTTTCGTATCTTTACAAGTGGGATGATATTAAAGCTTACATTCACGAACTGCAACAAAAGAAAGAAACTACTTTAAACTCCTTAGAAGAACCTGAAGGAAAAGATAGACCTCATAGTCTTAAAACCTTACATCAAGTAGCTAAAGATAAAATTCGTAAGCTAGAAGCGGAAATTAGAGAACTGAAACGTCAGAATGAAGTTCTTAGGGGTCATGTGGCTGAAATTTATGAAATTAGAGATGAGAATGAAAGATTGCGAACTCAGTTAAGAGAATTAACCAGTTCTAATTCATCGAGCAAAATAATACCAATACGCTCATCTCAAGCTTCTGAAGTGAATTTAGAAGCGGCGAAATCACCAGAAATAAAGGATAAGCAAACTATTTCTGACACTAAACCATCTGTATGCAATTCAGCCAAAGCTACTTCTAAAAAAGGAGTGAAAAGCAAAAAAACTTCTTCTAAGACTCAACAAGCTGAGAAAGATATCCAATCAGAAATTATTAACTCTATTAAAGAAATAGGTCTTAAAGTTGGCACTAAATTAAAACAAGAAATAGTCAATCGTGACCTCGAACAAGTCAAGTTATCTATCGAAGCATTTAAACAATATCGCGATAATCATGATGTAAAAAGCCAAGAGGCTTGTTTGCTTTCGATGATTTGTGATGAAGCAGAGCCTAATACTGAGAGTACAACCCAAGCCAGTATTAGACCTCAAGAAAAAGTAATTACTACTAAATATAAATCTGACAAGAAATTAATTAGCCCAGATAAATTAAAGAAATTAAGTAAGATTTTTAATAGTAAAAAATGACAGATTTAGTAGCTGTCTCTACTTACCTTGCAGACCAAAAGCTACTGAAGAAAGTAGGAGGTCAAGCTAAACTATCCCAATTACTCAACCGCACCGTCTCGGCAGTCAATATTGACCGTTATACAGCTTTAGTTCTCAACAAATATCAGCGTCGTAAAATCGTACACACAGCCCATGAAATAGCTGAGTTGGGTTATGACACTACAACATAGCTAGAGACTGTCTTTGATTCGATTGAAGAAAAGATATTTGGTCTAACGACCAATAAACAGGACAAATTCCAACCCAAACCTATCAATGAATGTTTGGCTATGGATTTAGGTTTACTGCTTTATCGAGATGAGTATTACAACTCGGATTCCAGCGATAAGGGCGTTAAGCAGGTAGACAAAATTAAATTGACAAGAGTCGATTCGGGAACAGGCAACAGGGAACAGGAAACAAAATTCAGAATATAAAATTAATTTTGTCCAGGTACTTATGGAGATCATTGTGGGTAAGAATCGCAATGGTTCTACTGGTACTTGTAAAGTTAGCTTTGACCCCAGCATAGGGAACATGACCGATTTGAATAGAGACTGAATGTTGAAGAAAGTATAAATGTTTTACTATCTGGCTTACTTTGTGTAAAGTTAAAGCACTAACTAGGAGTTTGTCGGTCTTATGGAAAGCGAAGGTAAATTATGCTAAATGTGGATTATTGAGACTGTAGTTAGAGAAGACCCATCAGCAACAAATTTATCGAAATTGATAGGAATGCAGCTATCGAGCTGCCCTGTCAG
>JASJDR010000187.1 GCA_030065615.1 Xenococcus sp. MO_188.B8
GGGCAGCTCGATAGCTGCATTCCTATCAATTTCGATAAATTTGTTGCTGATGGGTCTTCTCTAACTACAGTCTCAATAATCCACATTTAGCATAATTTACCTTCGCTTTCCATAAGACCGACAAACTCCTAGGCTATTAAATAATGTCTCCCAAGAATTTTCATAGGGTAAAAGTACAACTGCATTACCCACACGCTTAATTAAGACTTTATCCCCAGAAAAACAATATTTTTTGGGTAAGCGAACTGCTTGACTTTTACCGTTCTGGAATAGCTTAGCTGTTTCCATGATTAATTACGCCATAGAAAGTAAATACTATATTATTTAAGGATAAAGATGAGTTGGGATGGCTCTAAGAAAATTTATAAATTTATTAATGATAAAGCTTGTGCTTTAATTTCTTCAGGTTGAATTTTTAAAATTAATTCATCTTCCTTATATTGACCTTCAAAAGCTTCTAAAGCTGCCCTTTTGATTGCCGTATCAAAAGCATCATTTAAAATTTCTCTTAACTCATCTTCATTGGCATAATACCCTCCCGACTTGCTCCTGTTATTAGTTAGTTTAATCTTTTTAGTAGAATTATAAATTGAGAACTCCCAAGATCTAGTACTACGATTTTCTGCTGTTTGTTTAATGAGATGTAAGAGCAAAATTACTGCATAACTATAAATTTTATTAAGTTTATCTTCTTTGGACATTTCTTCCAACTCATCAACTAATTCCAAAGCTTCGTCATACCTTTGCTCTTGAATATATTGACGTATCATCAATAATTCTTCCATAATCAATTCGCATCAATTTACTATAGTCATTGTATCGCTACTAGAAGTAATCTTGATAGGAATAACTGCTCTGAACTCAAAATTATCTTGTCTGATAAAGTATATGATGATCTTGAGATAGTTTAAGGTGACGATTACGAAGATAAGGCAAGCAGAAATTAACTATCTATGTATCAGATAAAAAAGGACAAACCAAGGTTTCAAGCTTTTTCTTGCCTATTCCTAATCCACCCAAACCTAAACAATCATGACTTCCTTAAACAACCAACTCAAACCAACTTTGACTCTGGAGCCCGCGTTCCAATCGCTTTGTACAGTACAAGATTATCATCGCATGAGTGAATTGGGTATTTTGAACTCCGATGAAAGGACTGAATTGATTGCTGGAAAAATTACTCTGATGACCGCTAAAGGAACTCGTCACGTGACTACTCTTAGGTTACTAGGGACTGCAGAGGATGAACTTCTGGCCGAGCAGACGGTTTTTGTAACTACCCATGATCATATTCAACTGGATGATTTTTTAGAACTCGAACCCGATCTGGCGATCGGAATTGAATAATTATAGATTATGACGAGCATAACCTGGTTCACGATCAAGTTTATCTTGTGGTGGAAATTGCAGATGCGAGGCTGAATCAAGAAAGTTAGTTCAAGTAAAAAGTAAATCCCCTTGCGGGTATTGCCGATTATAGGGTATAGGATGAAAAAAACCGTCAACTTCACATCTTCCGTAACCCTACATATACGGGCTATACGAGCAATTGCTCGCACGACTATTAACAAGTACACCCGTAAGCCATTCCCAATCATATACTTTACCTCTCCTCCACTATTCCTCCAGCATCCAAATGGTAGCGCCATAAGACATCAAATACTATTGAAATCAAAATTTTGGTTCTGGTTTAGCGCATCGCGTTATCAATTTTCAAAATCCACCCTGGACAAATAAGCAGGTAGACAAAATTAAATTGACAAGAGTCGATTCGGGAACAGGCAACAGGGAACAGGAAACAAAATTCAGAATATAAAATTAATTTTGTCCAGGTATTTAAGAAGTTAACGAATAGCCAAAAATATGATGACTATACTGGTGGGGGACCTAAGGGAAGAAGCAGGAACAAAAAAACCGAAAAACTAAGAGCAACCAAACAATAATTTAGATTTGGCTGACCACGAAGAAGAATAATGATCCAATCGGCAGGACGTATGCAAACTCTTGCAAATAAAGGGAAAGCATAACAGATGAGACAGCAAATACCAGATCGTATTAATATATTCCACACGGTATATCCACGCCAAGGGAAGCAGTCAACTCACGACATGGATGCGTACAGCGGAAATCGAACATTCGTTAGTAGAAAAATATGGAATAAAAGAGCCAAAAAAGGCAACGGAGCACGTATTGTTTTCAAGATGCCAAAGCGGTAAGAATATGCTATGACATGGAGAAACCTAATAAACGAAAGGAGATTTCTAGGAAATGAGTAACCGGAGTCAATTAGTTACGGGCCAAGAAAAGGTATCATTTGACCCTTATGATAAGTCCAGATGCAGTAAACGCGAACGAAGAAGAAAGACCGATCAGAACACAGTAGCTAAAACATAAAGCATTACCTGTAAACGATCTACATGATCAGGAGAAGACCGGACAAGAGAAATATACAGAGTTCTATATAGTTCGAGCGCGTAAAAAATCAACCATACGAATCAACATTTCGAAGGCTCTAGTACATAATTTATCCCGGTTCCTATTATTTATTTGCGGGACAGAAAGTAACAGCACCCTCCTTATACTCGTGAGCGCCGAAATAAGCAGCGAACAGGTGGCAGGAAGGACAGCCGAAATGTGACGGCAGTCAGTATCCAAAAAAATATATTTCGGCAATACATGTACCCGAATAAGTTAGACATCGTTGCCAAAAAATCCAAACTATAACTTCATTGCGGCCCCCATCATAAGCCCCATACACAAGCACCAAGCCCAGTGCAGAGCCAACAGAATCCTATGGCATTTATCGCATCAAAACAATCCAACTAATGCAATAAAATAAAGTTATCGTGCGGTAATACCAGCACGCACAGACAAAGATAAAGACGAACGAGCGCAGAAAGTTGGACAAAAAGCGAAGCCAAAGCTATGACGGATAAACATAAACCTTTATTGAACCAATTTGTCAATTAAACCAGAAAGGAAAAGAAACCATGGCAAAACTCGTTAATATGTCCGCAAATAATCCCACGGCCTTGCAGATCTGGGGATTCGACGAGCCGTGTACCGTCAAGGACGTTGCGGAGGCTCTGAACACTATCGCTGATCAGCTGAGCGGCTCTGAGCACACGATTCACATTATGTCAGGGACTCACGGATATTGCAAAGGGAAGGTCGGAGCCGTAGCGACGCGAGAGGAGAAGTTCGCGGCTGAGGATCGGCAACTCGTCCACCCGATGACAACAGACGAGAAAAAAGTCGCTATCGAAGTGCATGATTTCAACACCGATAAGCTGCCCGCGCCCGATTATGTGACTGCGGCGATGGCAAAGTTGAATGAGGATATGCGGAAGATTGTGAATAAAAGCACTGGCACCCCTACGTTTCTCCTAGCATACTGCTGCAGTGCTGGGACGAAGTAAATAGTTTCGTTTAATTCTTGGCGATCGCATTCTTATGGTAGCCACAGGCTAATACTAGTGCGATCTCGCCAAGCGAGGCGCTGCGCGATCGCAATCTTTCTTCTCAGATTTTTCAGCTTGAGTTTACAAGACAGGCGATCGCTGTTATCATCTTAATCAACAAACTCTCGCATATATTTCCCCCACAATCTAGCAGCCTGGGAACTACTGCCAAGAGTTGGACAATTATCGTTATTCCCGAGCCAAATACCTGTAACTAAATCCTCCTTGGGAACATAACCAATAAACCACATGATACTAAAACCTGTTAAGATATCTATCGATAAACATCCCTTCGATGTCCAATATCGAGAACTATCACTTTTTTCCCTTCATCATTTATTCCATAGATGACCCGATAAACTCCCACCCGAATCCGCCAACCGTCTCTTCCTGTTAACTTTAAGCATCCTTGAGGTCTAGGATTTTCAGCTAGTTCTCGGATAGTACTACGAACTTTTTGATAATCTTTATTCGGAAGATTAGCCAGAGCCTTAGCCGCACGTCTTCTAATAGTAATCTTGTAACTCATTGACGACTATTTTCAATTTCAGCGATCGCCAATTCAAAAGGAATCTCTTCCTCATCAGTTGAAATGGCATTGTCATAGGCTCGAATAGCTTCTAGCTCTTCTAGTTCTTCTAATAATTTTTGATATTCTTCTATATCTAAAACAATACCGATTCGATTACCTTGAGCGTCTGTAATATACTTTTTTTTTGATAGCATTTGAGGATTACCACTGCCATTTTGTCTTCTATTTTAACTAATTGCTGTTGAAGGTTATACGCGATCGCGTTATCAATTTTCAGATTGTTATTGCAGATATTTTTTCAAGTCGCGGTAAAAATTCTCATGTGAGCCAAAAGTATACAAATATAGGGTTGAATCAAACACTTCATAAGCCAAAAGGATTTGTTGATTTTCCGATTTGTATTTATATACTCGACTGTTGTGATTTGAAAGAGCGATTGCCTGACCCAAAGTAATCTTAAAACTGTTCGTAATGTCCGCCGATGGCAAAAATATAAATATATTCTTCGTCAAACTTATAAATCAAACGATCCTTTTGTGATAATCGCCGCGACCAAAATCCCGATAGATTGTGTTTCAAAGGCTCTGGTTTGCCCAATCCCTCAGATGGATCGCCCCTCAGCATTTCTTTGAGAATTTTACAGAGATTTTTGTGTAACTTGCGGTCTTTTATTCGCAGTTCTTCGTATACCTGCCAAGTTTTTCCCTCAACAGTGAGACTTGCCCTTGCGCCCTCCGGCGACGCGGGCTTCCTCACTCAAAGACCAGCGATCTCATTTAATTCCTCAGCACCAGGTTTGTAGCCTTTATTTGCTTGATGAGTTACTTGAGACTCAGCAATTTGCCGCATCAAACTTTGGTTTTGCAGAACATATAGAGTTTCTTGCTCTCTTTCCCAATCTTCTGCACTGATAACGACAAAATCCTTACCATTGCGACGAGTTACTTTTAAAGGTTGATGTTCTTGAATCACCTTTTCGACACAGTGCTTTAATTTTTCTCGAAACTGATTAACACTAATACTATTCACTTTGATTATTTTTTTTGTGAATTACGTACGGTAATACCGTACATTTTAGCTTAAAAGTACAGATATTAAGTTCTAAAACCTTTGCTACACTCAAACCAAACCGATAATATTTCCCTTTTTTACTTCTTCTGGCCCCAGAAAAGAGTTTAATTCTTCAATTACATAACTATAAAAATAAGGCGCGATCTCATGTAGGAAAAAGTTTGTGTAAAAGTTATAGTTAATCTAGTTCCGTTGAGTTATAAACATGCGAATCATTGAAACCAAAGCCAACATCACAGAAGATCATTTATTAAGTATTCAACTACCCAAAGACATCAAAGCCGGACAATACCAAATCGCCATCATTATCAATTCCCAACCAGAGCAACAACCGCACCAACATCAACTCAACCAACTCGCAGGAAAAATCAGAGCCTTTAACAATATTGACCCAGTGACTTGGCAACAGAAAATCAGAAGCGAATGGGATGAAACCAAACTACCTAATTGATACCAATATCTTGATCTCATTATTCAATGATGAACTAGCCGAACCAATCCCAGACGGAAACTTAGGCTATTCAATCATTACAGAAATTGAATTGCTCTCCTTTAGTGGATTATCCAAAAACGAAGAAACACTCATCCGAACAAGCCTCAAAACTCTATTCCAAATTGCCATAAATGCAACTATTGCAGAAAAAACAATTCAATTACGTCGCAAATATAGTCTTAAAACGCCCGATGCGATCATCTTAGCAAGTGCATGGGAACATGAAGCGATTCTATTAACCAACGATAGACAGCTAGCAAAAATCAATGAAGTAAAAATTATCTCCTTAAAGACAAAATTAATTTAAGCAAAGTGTAGTTGAGGAATTTTATTTTAATTGACTTGGCGATCGCATTCTTACGGTAGCCACAGGCTAATACTAGTGCGATCTCGCGAAGCGAGGCACTGCGTGGTCTGCCAAAGGCAGGCGCTGCGCGAGACCTTCGGTAGTCGCTGTCGCGATCGCGTAGCGCCAGGCTTTGCCTGATCGCAAAAGGGAAAAGGCGATCGCAATCTCTTTTCTCAAATTATTCAGCTTGAGTTTTCTTGACAGGCGATCGCTTTTATTACCTTAATCGACAAACTCTCGCATATATTTCCCCCACAATCTAGCAGCCTGAGAACTACTACCGCGAGTCGGAGAATTATCATCATTACCCAACCAAATACCTGTAACTAAATCCTCCTTGGGAACATAACCAATAAACCATAAATCCACACCTTTATCTGTCGTTCCCGTTTTTCCCGCTTCCCCCTCTCCTAACTTTGCCGCTCTTCCTGTTCCCTCATTCACAACTTGACGCAACATTTTAGTCATCCGTTTAGCAACTTTTCTGTTAATCGCTTGGCGACGGTTATAATTTTGACTGTCAAAATCATAAATTACTCGACAGGTTTTAATATTTTGAGGATTGCTACAATCACTACCATCAAGAATTCTGCGAATTGCATGGGGACGATACCAGATCCCATTATTGGCTAATGTTGCATAGGAACCTGTAATTTCTAAAACACTGACTTCACTTTGTCCGAGCACTAAACCAGGGACTTGCGCTAAAGGAGATTCGATACCCATTTTGTTTGCCATCTGGACAACTCGATTTAAACCAACATCCTTGGCAACTCTTAAGGCAACAGCATTTTCTGATTGCGCTAAACCGCGATACATATCAATGTCGCCACTACTTCTTTCGCAAGCTTTATATTTTCGTCCTTGCCAGAATAGAGCGTTGCAGGAATATTCTCGATCAGGATCTATGCCAATGGCGATCGCAGCAGCATAGGTAAAGATTTTAAAAGTTGATCCTGGTTGCCTTCTGGCTTGGGTAGCTCGATTGAATTGACTGCTACTGTAATCGGTACCACCAACAAGAGCCAGGATCTCTCCAGTTTTGGTATCTAGGGTAACTACTGCTCCTTGAGAGAAGCCGAAACGAGAACCATCTTCTTGAATCGAGTTTTCTAAGGATAATTCGGCAGCTTTTTGTAATTTGGGGTCTAAAGCAGTTTCTACAATAAAATTACCCTTTTTTACTTCTTCTGGCCCCAGAAAAGAGTTTAATTCTTCTAGTACATAACTATAAAAGTAAGGTGCGATCGCACTAGAAAACGTGCGGCGCGCTTTGGGACTGACTTCTATCAGCGATCGCCTTGCCCGATCGGCATCTTCCTCTTTGATCATGCCTAATGCTTCCATGCGATTAATCACACGATTACGTAGAGCTAGAGCAGTTTCAGGATCTTTTACCGGATTATAGGCATTAGGCGCAGGCAAAATAGCCACTAGGGTAGCTGCTTCTGAGATGTTGAGCTCTCGAGCCGATTTTTCAAAATAAAATTGCGCTGCATCTTCAAATCCCGACAATCCAATCCCCAGATATACTCGATTGAGATAGTTTCTTAAGATTTCATCTTTGCTATAAAAAGCTTCTAGTTTTAAAGCTACAGCCATTTCCCGCAATTTTCTGGCTGAGGTGTTTTCTCTGCCGACTTCAGGGAACAAGCTACGGGCTAATTGCTGCGTAATGGTACTCGCACCTTGTCTCAATCCAGAAGCTTGTAGATTAGTAAAAATTGCTCTAGTAATACCATAGGGATCTACTCCTAAATGCCAATAATAACGACTATCTTCCGAGGCAATTACTGCTTGGGGTAAATAGGGAGAAAAATCTTGCAGACGCGGCAGTTCACGGTGAGTATTATTCGCTATGGGATTAATCTTAGTTTGCCCATCACCAGAATAGACGATTATCGGACGGGATGCTCCTTGAGGTAACTTCCTCACCGATACCTTGGACCATTCGATCCCCAGCCACAAAATTCCTAATCCCAGCAATCCTGTACTGCCGTAGAGGGCAAAACGCAATAGTTGAATCCACCAAGGAACGGGATTGTAGTAGCAAATCTTGACCGAATTTTCTAATTCTGGGGGAGAGAGGGTAAAGCTTTCCCCATGATAGAGAGAAAATGTTTTAAAGCGCTGTTTGCCGCGATAAATACCGTTGCTAGAATTTTTATCACGTACAATAAAAGAACGAGGTTGTTGTTGATTTCTGGTGAGGGAACAATGTTCTTGACTGACGAGTTCGTTAAGTATTTGAATATCGCAACGGGAACTGCGTCCAATGGTATAGCGATCGCCCAAGAGCGGGTATTTTTGTTCTTCGCGATCGCCATCTTTAACTCTAATTTCGGCTACTGTCTCTCCTCGTCGCAGTTGCAAAGAACTAAAGCTGGCTCGTGCTTGAATATTCTGTACGGCTTGGGTAACTATTCTTGGAAAGGAGGATTGTGAGTTCTTGTCAGTCATGGATTACAATCTCGCGCAAAAACGCCAAGGGATTTTCTGCAACCTCCATTGTAGAGAATAGTTCTTAAAGATTGAAAAATTCGATTTACTCCCACACAGCGGCAATATTTTGTATACTTTTCTAGAATTCTATAAATAATGTAAAATTATCGATGAGTCAAATTTGCTCTCTGTATAATCACGGAGAATTCAATAAAACTAGCTCTCTGAAGTATCAATGGCACATTACCGAAATATTACTGTACTCTCCATCATTTAAACTCCTTTAAGTTGCATATTTTTCTGGATTGCCTCGATAACCTTAGTCTGCTAGTATTATCTTGTATTATATTAGTCATACAATTTTATTTCTATGTTGATCATCGAAAATTTTTTACTTCTCATCACTGTTCTACTTCTAGTGCCAACTGTAGTTCTTTTTATTGAATGTAGTGCAGCATTTATAGCAGCTAAAAGTGAGACACTAGCCTTATCTACCATAAAAGGATTGAAACAAACTAGACCAAAGACTGCTGTTCTAGTGCCAGCTCATAACGAAGAATTAGAAATTAGTTCAACTATTAGGACATTATTGCCACAGTTAAAGGAACAAGATCGACTAGTAGTTATTGCTGACAATTGCAGTGATAGAACAGCGATTAAAAGTCGTGAATTAGGGGCGACAGTAATTGAACGAGAAAATACAGAACTGAGAGGAAAAGGCTATGCTTTAGAGTATGGAATGCGTTTTATCGAGACAGATCCCCCAGATGTCGTGATAATAATTGATGCAGATTGTATCGTTCATCCTGGCACCATTGAGCGACTTGCCTATCAAGCAGATGCTCTAGCTCGTCCTATTCAGTCAACCAATCTTCTCAAAACACCAGATAACCCAAGTACCAATAATTTTGTTTCGGCACTAGCTTTCATGGTTAAGAATTTAGTTCGGCCACGGGGATTAGCTCTATTAGGAATGCCATGTTTACTCATGGGTACTGGAATGGCTTTTCCTTGGCATTTAATTAAAAATGTGTCTTTAGCAACCAGCAATTCCGTTGAAGATATACAACTAGGAGTAGATCTAGCCATAGCTGGTTCTCCCGCTGCTTTAAGTACCGGAGCTTTAGTAACAGGATCTTTACCAGCAAAAGAGGAAACAGCTTTTAGCCAAAGAAAACGTTGGGAGCATGGTCATCTCAGAACTTTATTTTCTCAATGTCCTATCTTGCTTAAAGAGTCAATAAAACAAAGACGCTTTGATTTATTCATGCTAGCTCTTGATTTATCCATACCGCCTTTGTCACTATTAGTTATGATGTTAACTTTTGCCATCATAACATCTTTGTTATTAACTTTATCATTAGGAATATCATGGATTTTTAGTTTATTGTTGGGAATAGAAGGACTGCTAATTTTTATGGCAATTTTGCTAGCTTGGACTAAGTTTAAACAAGTAATTCATTTACCCTTGAAAACACTTGTTTTTATTCCTTCTTACATCGCTTCGAAGCTGAAAATTTATTTTCTTTTTCTCAAGAAATCTCAAAAAGAATGGTATAGCTAGTTGACTTGGGCATAAATAAGACTACCATGTAAAAATCTTGATCAAGCAAAATTAAGATACTTCTAATGGTAGTTAGCCCTAAGCCCAGCTTTACTAGGATCATGTAGTGAATTTACGCAACGAAAAGCACTACAGACCTATCCGTAAGAATCCTCAGAAATTTAAAAATATAAAAAATGTTTAAAGGTCTTTTTATTTTATCATTGTTAGGATTATTTTACTTCATTTATTATGTTGTTGATACTATAGCTAAAACATCTAAATTTCAAATAATTGGCGAATATTTTACTCATTTTCAGGTCAAGGAAAAAGCAATTGCCTTGACCTATGATGATGGGCCTAATCCACCTTATACTGAAGAATTATTAGATGTCTTAGCAGAATTTAATGCCAAAGCAACTTTTTTTGTAATTGGTAAAAATGTTGAGCAATATCCCGAAACTATTAAATTAATTTTATCTCGAGGACATGAAATAGGAAATCATTCCTATTCTCATTCAAAAATGGTTTTTAAAAACCCTGTATTTGTTAAATCAGAGATTGAGAAAACTGACCGACTTTTACGTGAACTTGGGGTGGAAAAAGAAATTAATTTTCGGGCACCTTTCGGATTCAAGTTAGTTGTCCTACCTTACATACTGGCTAAAATGCAGAAAAAAAATATATTGTGGAATGTGGACCCTAAAGATTATGCTGTCTCGAATCCTAATAAAATCAAGGATTATATTGTTAATCTGAGCAAACCTGGTTCAATTGTACTATTGCATGATGGTGGAGAAAACTGTTCATCAACGATAACTGCCACTAGATGCTTACTGCAAGAATTACAAGAGCAAGGATATCAATTTAAAACTGTGTCGGAAATGCTTCGGCTTCAAATGGGATAAGGCGTTGCTGATTTAAAACATGAATTAAATTGTAATACTAATACAGCTCTTAGGTTTTGGCTCTTGGCTATTAGCTTTTTGAGAACATCTTATAGAAGATGATAAATTTGCTTTTCATGGCCTGATTCAACAACGCCCAAATGGGATAGTAGTATTTTCATAACCATATAAGCTATTAAATTAAAGTCGGGAGGGATCGCGATGCACCCCTACACCAGGCTTTGTCATTTTCTAGTTTTTAGAAAATGGCGCATTAGGCAATCTTTTCTCTACACCCAACATCTGCCTCCTACGCTCTCCCAATACTTTTCAGTTCAAAATTTCTGTTGCTTCAGTGAGGTTCGGGGAAAGCGCACCGCTTTCTACTTTCATGCTTAACTTTTTCCCTGTGCCCAATAATTGATTGAAAATTACGATGAATATTCGAAATTTCTTAGACTTGCTAATTATATAATCAATACTTAATGAAATAACGGTATTATTTACGGATATTTTCTGTAAATCTATCAAAATAAAAACTTTAAAAGCTACATTTTATTGACTGACTACGCAAAAACACTTAAGTAAAACAAAAATAAACTTCAAGATTAACATGTTTAAGTTATTCCACGAACTACTCCAAAATGATTTTGAGGAGCAAGGACTAGAAGATTTTGCCCTTTTAGAAGATACTTGCGTTACCGAGAATAGCGAAATTGAGTTATCTCCAGCGCATCCTCTGGCATTAAAGATTGAGCAAGCTGACTTACTATGGCAACAAGGAAAAATATCAGAAGCAATCAATATCTATTCCCAAGCAATACAACAAGCTCCTGGTGCTTCTACAGATGTCTATCAAAAATTTATTGTTCATCTCAACCAACACAATAATCTCGCTCAAGCTTACGAAAAAGTGGCATCTGCTCTTAAAAAACAAGGTAACAATGAAGATGCAGTTAATTATTATCGTCGAGCTCTTTTTAATAAATCCATAATCGCAGAGGCTACCCATAAGTACCTCGAATCCAGATATAAATCTCTTATTTGCCCTGAAGTTGTAGACATTAAAGATAGCGCATTCTCGTTCCAACCCAAACTAGGAAATTATAGATCTCAGACTAATCATCAAGCAAATACAATCCCTCCGACAACTGATAAAGAGGAGAATATGTCTGTTGCTAGTACCAGTAAGCTCAACGAGACACCAAAAACGTTCCAGATTCAATGGGAAGCGACTCAAACCTATATGCAAAAAGCTTTAGAATATGTTGAGTTACAAGAATGGGAAAATGTTTCGATCGCTTGTCAAAAAGCAACTCAAATTATGCCTAATATGGCAGAAGCTTATAAAGTTTGGGGCAATGCCTTACAAAGGCTCAATAATACTTCTGAGGCGATGAAATGTTATAGTAAAGCAATAGAAATACAGCCCGATTTAGCAGTAATTTATGTAAATCTTGCTCAGCTTTATTCTCAACAACAGAAATGGCAGCAGGCAATTCGCTATTATCAAAAAGCAATTACGATTAAACCTGAATTTGCTCAAGCTTATCGTGAATTAGCTTCTGCTTGGGAAGAGTTTGGACAGCCAGACAAAGCCCAAGCTTATAACTATCGTGCTACAGAATTAGAAGCCAACCAATTAGCTATTACTACTAAGCCCAAAGAATCTGCTAGTAATTCAGTGATGAAATATCGAAAATCAGTACCCAAGAATATCCATGATGTCACTAATTCTTCCAGGCAATATTGTCGAGAATTGGCAACCCAAAATAGTTTCCATCAAAGGCAATCTTCAACAACAAATATAGAGAATCTAGAGAATATAGATCAATTAATCAGACAATATTACCACCAAATCAAACTCACAAACAATCCAGCAGCAATCTATCTAGAATTAGGTAATTTATACTCTAAAAAAACTCAATGGAAATCGGCGATCGCATGCTACAACAAAGCTATTAGAATCAACTCCAAATATGCAGAGGCTTATCTTAATTTAGCCAAGGCTCTGGCCAAAATCGGCAATAAACAAAAATCAGCAGATAAAATGTATTTAGCTTTCCATCTTCAACCCAGTCTTGGTTCAGCAGAAGAGCACATCGAATTAGGAGAAATATTCTGGAGCATAGGGAATCGCGATCGCGCAATTAAATGTTATCAGCGAGCAATTAAATTAGAGCCTAACTTTTGGGATGCTTATGAAATTTTAGGGCAAAGACTAGACGATTTAGGCCAAACGAAAGAAGCTACTGAATGTTATCAACAAATGATAGAACTTAATCCCTCTGATGCCGATGCTTATTTCCGCCTCGGGAAACAATTAATGATTAATCAACGATGGCATCATGCAGTAACAGCTTTTCGTCGAGTTTTGAAATTACATCCTCAATATCCAGAGGCTTCTAAAATGCTTAATTATGCTTTATCGGAAAAATTAAAATGGGGTCATGTAGCTAAATCAAACTAAAAAATAGCCTAGGGTTGATAGGTACTATAGCGTCGATTCAGTATTTATAAATTACTAGTTAGGTGAGAGGGGGGAGTGTGGGAAGACAAGGAAGAGAGGGAAGAAAGAGAAGGCAAAAAGCTTAACTTCTCTTGATTTTCCCCACACCTCCGATCCCCCCCCACACTTCTCTATTCCTCTCAATTAATGATTGCTCTTGATTACTGAATCGGTGTCCTAAGGAACAAAAAAATGTGTCAACAATTTTGCTAAGTACCTATTACCTTATTAATTCCTAGTTCCTCCTTCCTTGTTACTTCTTTCTTGTTGCTTAATAATGTCTCTTCAGAACAAACTTTACAACCATTTAACGCAAATTGTACGAGAACGAGATCCTTACATTGCCTCAGAAGGACATTTTTTCGTTAAACAATATATTAGAGAACAATTAGCACAATGGGGAGAAGTAGCAACTCATGAATTTGAAGTTAGAGGGCAAAAACATCAAAATTTAATTCTCAATCTTCCTGGGATAGAACAACAAAAATTACCACCAATTTTAATTGGAGCTCATTATGATGCTGTACCAGGAACTCCAGGCGCAGATGATAATGGAACAGGAGTCGCAGTATTATTAGAATTGGCTGCTGCTTTGGCTACTAAACCTACGAAATATCCGATTCGGATTGTAGCTTTTGATATGGAAGAATATGGATTATTGGGCAGTAAAGCTTATGCAGCTTATTTAAAGCAAAATCAAGCATCTTTGCGTTTAATGTTGTCTCTAGAAATGTTGGGATATCGCAATAACATAGATAATTCTCAACGCTATCCCGCAGATTTTCTCAAATATTTTTATCCCAGCAAAGGAGATTTCATCGCGCTAGTAAGTAACCTCATTACTATTCCTGATACGATTCGGCTACATAAGAGCTTGTGTCAGAATAATCTTGATTGTCAATGGCTATCAGTCCCTAATAATGGCAAATGGATACCTGCCACTGGATTTAGCGATCATAGTCCTTTTTGGGAACAAGGATACCGCGCCATGATGGTTACAGACACAGCTTTTCTGCGCAATCCCCATTATCATCAGGCTAGCGATACGATAGAAACCCTGGATCAGCAATTTTTAACCGATGTTTGTCGGGGATTAATTGCTGGAATTTACCAGCTTTGAAAAAAAATTCATAATACTGACTAGCCTAAATAATATTTTTGCCATTTAAAAATTCTGCAACAGTTTGATTAAAAGCGTCTGGTTCAACGAGGAAAGCCCAATGGTTGCCAGGAACTTCACAAATTTGGAGATTGGACAAATAAGTTCGATAGGGTTTGAGCTGCCATGGAGTTCGATTTAGTCCCTGACGGGGTTTAATAAATAATGTGGGAATATCAATAGGTTTAGTTAATCCAGCAACTTGCAGTACTTCTTGAAAAATGCGATCGCGTGCTGGTACGATAAATTTACTACTCCAAGTGCCATCGGGCTTTTCTTCGATGCTGGCTTGAAACACTTGCTGTTGCAGAGGAGTCCAGCCCCGATATTGTTTCAATTGGCGGGCTAGTTTTTCGGCTTCCTCATAACTGGCAAAGGATCTCATAGTTTTGAGAAACGGCAAAACACGATACAAAATCGGGAAAGTTATCGTAAACCAACTGGGCATTTTATCGATAAAAAAAGGATCGACAAGAATTAACTTGCGAAAACACTCTGGATGCTTGGTTGCCCAAATAGTCAATAATTTAGCACTCCAAGAATGAGCTAAAACATTAGCAGAAGACCATCCAAGATGCTGCATTAAAGCTTCTAAATCACCTATAAAATCGTTAAACTGATAACCTTCTTGTGGTTTACTACTATCTCCATGACCTCGTAAATCGGGAGCAATAATGTGATAGTCAGAGGCTAAAGAATCCCCTAAACTTGTCCAAACCAAACCACTATCAGCTAATCCATGTAAGAGTAACAAGGGTTCTTGACCTCGATTCCATTCCCAATAAATTAACTCAATACCAGATAGATTGACGGTTTGGCGTATAGCTGTCAGCGCATTCATAGATTTTTATTACATTAGTTTTCACTATTCTTAGATCTGTCAATAACAATATATAACTGATAGTTCAATTTATATAGTTCCTTAATTACTATTACTAATCCTTAGCATTTTATCTCTCTTCTAAAAGAAGACCCTCGGCTACGCCGATGGGACGGGGCGTATAAACACTTGGGGAAACCCCAAGTGACAGCCCCTCATGAATTTTGGTCATCCATGAAATAATAACACGAAATCTGGTATAATTA
>JASJDR010000037.1 GCA_030065615.1 Xenococcus sp. MO_188.B8
CGATCGTTGTTAAAACCCGAGCTTTGTTATATGAATCAGTAATAGAATCAGCAGTAGCGAGCGCTAATTCCAGAGAGTTAGCAGCTTTAGGAAAGTTTTCAATTTGGCCAGCGGTTTCGGCGATCGTTGTTAAAACCCGAGCTTTGTTATATGAATCAGTAATAGAATCAGCAGTAGCGAGCGCTAATTCCAGAGAGTTAGCAGCTTTAGGAAAGTTTTCAATTTGGCCAGCGGTTTCGGCGATCACTATCAGAGCATCGGCTTTAGCAGATAAATTGTCAAACTGGTTGGCAGCGGTGATAGCTTGTTCCAAGACCTGGCTAGCTTGTTGAGGCTGGTTGAGTTGGCCAATCGCTTCGGCGATCGCAATTAGGGCAAAGAACTGGGATCTCGAATTATTTATTTGCATAGTTACTTCTAAGGCTGATTTCAAAACTTCTGAGGCTGCTGCTGGATTCTTGAGTTGGCTATAGGCTTCGGCAATGCTTATTAAAACCCAAGCTTTGTCCAATGAATCAGTAATAGATACCGCAGTAGTGCGCGCTAGTTCTAGAGATTGAGCAGCTTCAGAAAAGTTCTCTATTTTGCTAATGGTTTCGGCAATCTCTGTCATAACCTCGGCCTTGAAAAGTGAATCAGAAATCTCTTGAGCAGCAGCAATCGCAAGCTCTAAAGATTGAGCCACCTGAGGGAAGTTTTCAAGCTTGCCATAAGTTTCAGTGATTGCGATTAAAACCTCGGCTTTGAGACGTGAATCGGTAATAGATTCAGCAGCTGCAATTGCTAGTTCCAGAGATTTCTCTGCTTTAGGAAAGCTTTCTAGTGTGACATATATTTCAGAAATCGCTGTTAAAGCACGAACTTTATCGGATGAACGGGGAATTTGTTGCGCAACGGCAATAGCTCTTTCCAGTGATTTCTCGGCATCAGAAAAATTTTCTAGTATTCTAAAGTTTTCAGAAATAGTTATTAAAGTTTTTGTCTTAGTAAATGAATCGATAATAGATTCAGCAGAAGCAATCGCTCGCTGTAAACTTCCATCTTTGGAAAAAGCTAATGCTGCCTTTTGTCGATAGTCATTGCTTGTCCTATTACTTAACGCTGTAAGTTCCCATCTTACTCGCTGAATCTGTCCCCAAGGACTATACCACCATCCAAATCCACCAATTATTAAGGTTAAAGCAGCTACACTACTGGGAAGATAGCGACGCATTATCTTGGTAGTATAAGCACGCAACAATTCCTTATAAGTCCTGATTTCCTGTTCAGCAGGATGACGTCTTAGCAACCAATGACGTACTAATTCCACTGTAATCTTCTCTATCTGAATTGGATTAGGTATTTGTTTCCATTCTTGTTGAATAAATCCCCAAGATGATAATCGATCATAGGCATTAACTAAAGATTCTTTCTTGCTTATTTTTTGCTGTTTGAGAAATTGCCAAAGATCTGTATTTTTATGCTCTTGTAACTCAGCGACCACAGAGAAAATTAATTTTTCTGGAATAGTTAGACCAGCATAAAACCAAGCTAATCCTCCTTCTCCATGTTCTATGGCTTTATCAACAATTTCTGTGACATCTTCTCTACTTACATGATATTTTTGCTCTTGTCGCAAACGACCAAAAAGTGTAAAACAAATTAGCTGAATAAAATAGGGATGCCCTCCCGACAAGTCTAGAATTGCCTGTATGGAATTAGCATCGAAATTTAAAATTCCCTTTGTTGGCTGGCAAATTAATTGTTTAGCATAGTACTTATCTAATATCCCTATTTGTTTATAGGGGGCTTCTTTAAACAAACTTATCAAACTTGGAATATCATCAAGTTTTCTACCTACTACAGGAATCAGAAATAGTTGTTTGGTTTCGGGCAGTATGGAATATAAGTAAGGGAAAAATTGATTGATTGCACTATCTTTTTTGGTATCTTCTAAAACATCAAATTCGTCAATTAGCAACACTAGATTTCTGGCTTCTAAAATATCGTAGATTTGCACCAAAAATTGCTCAACAAATATCTTATGATTCTGCTTGAAATTTTCAACTTTAGGAATTGTAATATCTACTTCAGATGCTTCTAGATAATCATTAATGCTATCTCTGATATCTGTAGCCAACTCAAATAAAACTTGACCTAAAGATTTATGAGATTTTCCCTGTAAAGAAAGAGGAATAAAAACGAAATTTTCTAATTTTACTGCTAGAGGAATTTGATTAATAATTGAAGATTTACCAATACGTCTCTGACCAAATAATAAAATAACTTGGACTTCATTGAGTAAATTATCTTCTATAAATTGAAAAATTTCTTCCCGTCCATAAAAATTGTCAGAATCATGTATGGGACGACCAATAATATAAGGATTTTTCGGGAAAGAAGTAGCAGTCATTGTTTAAGTCAAAAGTCAGCAGAGACGTTGCATGCAACGTCTGTACAAAAGTTAAAAGTTAGAAGTCAAAATCAATAAAATTCTTTGTGTCTTTCTTTGTGTTTTTGTCTGAGATAAAAATCATAATGTTATTTAGGAATACTTTTTATCATAAGCCAATAAAAATCTTACGAATAATTTGAAATACTTTTTTTGCAACGGCAGGGTTTTGCTGAATCATTGTAACAATTTTCTTAATCTGACCATATCCTCTACGGCCAATTAAACCTTTAAATAATTTTTCCCTTTCCTTTATTGGTTCAAGATCCGTATTTTGCAGTTCTTGAATTGCCCACCATTCCATCATACTCGAAGCAAAACAATAAATAGTTTTGTCCTCATCAGCTTGAGATCTAATAATTCCTCTTTCTTCTAATTTGATTAATTCCCGTTGTTGTTGACTAAAGGTACGATCTAAATCACGTATCACGTATTTTCTAGCATCTAAATGCCCTCCGACACTATTGAGTGCAATTAACATCAATAAAACCTGTTCTATACTTGAACAAGTACGCCACATTCCCCGAAAAATATGTCTGGTTTGAGCGTAAAACGTATCAATAAATTGATCTTTATCAATAATTTCGCCATCACTTAAAACGGAATAGAGAAGAAACCCCGCATTTTGCAATAAAGCAGGATGTCCGTCGGTAATTTCTAAAATAGCAGGTCTTAATTCGGGATTAATAGGAATATATAATTGCGATGATTCGGTAAAGAATAACTCTCTTGCTTCTTGTCGAGAGAAAGGTTTTAATAATTTAAATAGATAATGATTATACCAATGAGAACCTTCAGCTCTTAGTTGTAAATCTAATTCATCAAGGCTATCAAAACTGGTAATAACACTAGATAAATAGATGCTTTCTTGACGATGAACTGCCAAAGTACGAAATTCATACAAAAATCCAGTTATGTCTGACTTAGAGTAACTGGGATTTTCTTGTACTGCGACATCAAAATCATCTAATAATAACAAAAGAAACTTCTCTTGCATACCAATTTCCCTTAAAACTGGACGGATATCATTAATTTTGATTATCTCCTGCTTTAATATTTGTTCTGTCTTGTTCCCTAATTCTGTATGAGGCTCAATTTTATTTTTAATACTAGTTACGACCTCTCGCCAGAAATCTGAGGGGGTAAAAGGATTAATTCCCCGACAATTCAATTCAACTATAATTACCTGAGAATAATCTAAACCTTTATTAATCCAAGCTTGAGGAGAACTAGCATACTTTAGTAATGAGGATTTACCAATACCTGAACCTCCATAAATTGCCAAATGAGCCTTATTAACAATCTGATCGAACATAAGATCAATTTCCGATTGTCTACCTACCAAAAATTCTGGTGATACTGGCTTAATTTGGAAAGGATTGGGAGACATAAATTAATAATTGATGTTTAATTTTATCAAGCAGTATATATGACCATAATTATATAACCATTACTTCTTACCTTTTCTAATAATTTTCTTCATCCTCAAGCTAAAAAAACTCCCACTAGTAAGAGTGAGAGTTTAATATTATTGTCTAATTTTTTTGAGTTCTAGCTTATAGCTAATAGCTCTTAAAAGAAACGAGTGCGCCATTTATTAAGCCGAGATTCAGCGATCGCATTTAAACTTCTGCGTTCGGAGATTTTCCCTTGAATAGCAGCGATTTGGTCTTTTAGATCTTGAGAACGATTTTGCCATTCTTGAAGACTTCCAGGAATGATGCAAACTCCAGGGGTATTAGTGGTAATCGAAACAGAACTAGATACCGCAGGTTTCCAAGAACTGGTATAGGCAAAACCAGAAATTGCTTCCATTTCTTTTAGCTGAGCAGTAAGACGATCAATCTCTTTAGATTGCTCCTCGCATTCTTGTTTCAATTGAGAAATAGCTGCACTATCATCAGCCGAAACCGCTTTAGGTTTGAGCGCATCTCTGATTAATTGATTGATATCGGGAACCGGTAGACTACCACCAGAATTTTTATAAATCAAAGCTGGAGCCAAGCGAGGACTATTACCGCTCATCCCTGCTTTGTCACTAGTGGACATACTAGGTAACATCTTGAACATATTAGTATAGCCCAAGAGATTCTTACCAGTTTGAGTTTTGTAACCTCTGTAGTAAGGAACGATATTTTCCCCAAAAGCATTTTGATATTCATCGCTATCGAGATAGGAATCAATATCTGCTTCGTAACCCTGAGTATCTAAAATATTGCTGTGATAGATAGTTTCTTGGTAGCTATCAGGAGCACGCCCTAGAAGATGTTTGAAGTTAAGCTCATGAGCGCGATAACGAGGGCAATTATCGATGAAACGGGATTTATATAGTTCTGATTTCGCCAGCATCCGCACAAATTCGCGAACACTAATATTGCCTTGTTTGAGTTGAGATTCGGCAACGGGGAAACGCTCACTTTCCATTACATAAGCATTACCCAAGACTTGCTTGTACAGAGCTTTGATCACGATTTCGGCATCTTGAGCGGAGCTACCAGGAATAAACTCAACAGCACTAGCATTTGCTAGGACATTATATTGAGTTTGCCAAGTGATAGCTTTTGGTCCCACAGGTTTTGCTAGAGGCTCATAAAGAGGAACATATTTCGGTAAGAAATCTGGTTTGATAGCTGGAGGCTCTTCTTTAGGCTCAACTTCCTCAAAAAAGCAGGAAAGGGGAGTAATGGTGCTGGGATTATTCGCTAGGAGAGAGCTTTGTAATTTAGATCCATTATTGTTGATGTCGCTACTACTGCTTCCTCTTAATAGTTCATAGGAATGGGTATATCCTGCAATATTGTTACCCTGTTGAGTGGAAAATCCTCGGAAGTAGGGCACAATATTGAATCCAAAATTCTCGGTATATTCGTTGCTATAGATATAGGAATCGATTTCAGCATCAAATCCCCCCTCAGCCAAAATTGTAATATGTTCAGAAATTTCCTGGGAGTTCGCAGGGGCACGACCAAGCAAATGCTTGAAGTTAAGCTCAATTGCCCTTAAGTTAGAACAATTATTAAAGAAGAGTTCGCGATATAGTTCTGATTTAGCTAATTTACCCACAAATTCCCCAACATTGATACTGCCATCACAAAGTTGAGATTCAGCTTCGGTTAATCTCTGAATTTCCATCAGATGCACATTGCCAAACACTTGCTTATAAGCAGCTTTAATTACCAAGTCTAAATTCTCGCCAAAACCAGAAGTAATTAATTCTACTGGTTGATTATCCGCGATCGCATTGAGATGGTTAGTGCTAACCTCAGCAGGAGCAGATGCCGCAGCAGGAGTAAATGGTGCATGTTGATTAGTGTCACCTTGACCATTGTTAGAAACGGTCGCAGCTGGGGTAGCAACTTTTTTGAATGGTGAAATAGATGGTGCACCAGTAGGCACAGTAGTTAGAGGATGAATCTGGCTGGGATTACCTGTGAACAGAGATGTTTGCAATCTCGCACCAGAGGCAACAGCAGTAGAGCGATCGCTTGTACTGGCTCCTCTAAATAGTTCATAGGAATGGGTATAGGCTGCTACATTGCTTCCTGTTTGAGTATCAAATCCTCGAACATAAGGAACAATATCGCTACCAAAATTCTCAACATATTCTTCGCTATAGATATAGGAGTCGATTTCTGCTTCATATCCATTTTCTGCCAGGATTGCAATATGCTGAGAGATTTCTTGGGCGCTTTCGGGGGCACGACCCAGTAACTGTTTGAAGTTCAATTCAATTGCTCTTAAATTAGAACAATTATCGAAGAATAGAGAACGATGTAGTTCTGATTTGGCTAATTTACCGACAAATTCAGCCACATCAATTTCTCGATTGCGCAATTGAGATTCAGCTTCGGTTAATCTCTGACTTTCCATCAAGTGAACGTTACCAAAGACTTGCTTATAAGCTGCTTCAATCACTATGTCAGTAGCTGCCCCAGAACTACCATTCAGCACCACTGGTTCTTTACCATTGGCAGCTTTAAGATAATTATCGCTGATTGCTTGAGGTAAAAATTCTACAGGATTTTCTTTCCGTAAAATTTCATATTGCTGGTAAACTTCTGTAGCTTTGCTGATAGGTTTAGCTTCACGATTAACATAAGTAGTAATCGGGTCAACCACTTTGTACTCTGGCAATCCCACAGCTTTAGCTATTAAATCATTAGTATCTTTGACTTGTGGCGCTTTTTTAGTAGTTACCGAATCGAGAATATCAGGAAATGCCGGCTTAACAGCAGGTTTGGTGTAAGGTAAACCAAGAGCTTTAGCAATAATCTCTTCTGTGCTAGGAGCTGGTCTTTTTACTGCTAAAGGATTAAATTCTTTGGCATAATCGGGCACAGCAGCTAGAGGAGTAATCTGACTTGCGCTATTTCTAATCAAATTAGATTGTAGTCTGGGAGCAGCACCGCCAAGACTAGCTTTATCGCTAGTAGAAGCTCCTCTTAATAATTTGTAGGAGTTGGTATATCCGATTAGATTATTCCCAACTTGGCTGACATAACCACGATAGTAAGGAACAATATTTTCCCCAAAAGCAGTTTGATATTCGTCACTATCGAGATAGGAGTTAATTTCTGCGGTAAATCCACCTGCGGCAATAATCTGGATATGTTCAGAAATTTCTTGGTAACTTTCGGGGGCACGACCAAGTAAATGCTTGAAGTTCAGTTCAATTGCTCTGAGGTTGGTAAATTTATCGAAGAATAAACTACGATAACGGTCTGAGGTTGCTAATTGACGGACAAATTCTCGTACGGAAATATTGCCTTTACGCAATTGAGATTCCGCGATGGGTAATCTTTCACTTTCCATCAGATAGGCATTACCAAATACTTGTCTGTAAGCATTGGCAATAATTGAATCTAGATCCTCAACCGAACTAGCACCCAAGATAAATTCTACTGGTTTGATATCAGCGAAGGCATTGGTAAAGTTGCTAGTAATTTCTGGCTCTACAGTCTCGACCACATCTTCTAGTTCTGCTGTTCTTGCCGTTTCTGCTTCTTGTTCCTGGAGGTAAGTTGCTAAATTGAACCCATTGGATTCAAAGCTTGTTAATTCAAGCTTTGGAGGAGCATCCTGGAAATCAAGTCTTTTATAGGCTATGCTACTTGCTTGATTTTTGAGTATGGTTCTTTGAAGTTGGGGACGGCTACTAGCGGTTAAAGAGCGATCGCTGCTACAATTACCTTTGAGTAGTTGGAATATCCTGGTGTATCCGGCAAGGGTTTTACCAGTTTGAGTTTTGCTACCTACATAATAGGGAACTATATCTTCCCCAAAATTCTCTTGATACTCCTCGCTATCAAGGTAGGAATCAATTTCAGCCGCGAATCCACTTTCTGCCAAAATAGCAACATGTTGGGAAATTTCGGCAGCATTTTCTGGTGCCCGACCTAGTAAATGTTTAAAGTTCAGTTCAATTGCTCTGAGGTTAGAAACGCTATCAAAGAAGAGAGCACGATATAGTTCAGAATTGGCTAATTCCCGCACAAATTCTTTAACAGTGAGTTGACCAGCAATTAGGCGAGATTCAGCAGATACTAGTCGCTGACTTTCCATCAGATGAACATTGCCAAAAACTTGCTTATAAGCCGCTGCTATAACTAATGCCAGATCTTCACCAGAAGACCTATTGAATAATTTGGTTGGTTCATTATAATCAGGAACGGGATAAGCAATTCCTGTTTTCACGGTTTGTACTCTCGCAACGCGAGTAGCGAGAAATTCTGGTGATTTATAGGCCGGAATTCCCAGATTCATGTCGGGGAATTGTAATCTGTCAGGGAAGAAATAGGCTTGTGATTGAAACTCTAGTTTTCCCACAGGTGATACCCGTGCTACTGATTCGGGAACTGAGGAAATATCACTAATCTTGCTCGCACTATTACTTAGAAGGGATTTTTGTAATATGGGAGCAGTCCCACCAAGGGTTGATTTATCACTACTACAAGCTCCTCGTAGGATGCTAAAAGAATTAGTATAGGCTGCTAAATTATTACTAGTTTGGGAATCATATCCGCGATAGTAAGGAACAATGTTAGTGCCGAAATTCTGGAAATATTCATCACTATCAAGATAGGAGTCAATTTCTGCCTCAAATCCGCCCTCAGCAATGATCTGAATATGTTCTGAGATTTCCAAACCATTTGCTGGCGCACGACCCAGTAAATGTTTGAAGTTTAATTCAATCGCTCTTAAGTTAGTGCAACGCTCGAAGAAAAGAGTACGATAATGATCTGACTTTGCGAGTTGACGGACAAATTCCATTACAGAAATTCGTCCACTACGTAGTTGGGATTCGGCTTCGCTTACTCGTTCACTTTCCATGACGTAAGCATTCCCAAAGACCTGCTTGTAAGCAGCTTCGACCACAAGATCTAAATCTGCTACCGAATTATTCTGAGCAAATTCTACGATATCGCGATCGCGGAAAGCACTTGTATATTTACTAGCTACTTCAGGCTGAGTTTTGGCTTCCGTAATTGGGACTTTTGTTGCTGCTTCTCGTTCCTTTAGATAAGATACCAGATCAAAACCTTGAGGATTAAATCTTCTGCCTGCTTTGGCATTTTTTCCTGCTTCACGCGCCCGAGTTTCTACTGCCTGATCAGGCGCAAATTTTTCATCGAGCAGATCTTCAAACTGTGCTCTCCACGCTGTAAAGACTGCTGATTCTTTATCTTGTGTCTCCGCAATAGTGAAAGTTGTCGGTTCAGCAACAGGCTTTGTTGTTTCAACGGTCGTTGCTAATTCATCTACCATATCGGCGATACTTACCTCAAAGGGGGATACACTAGGAGCCGATTTAGGAACCGTAGAGAGCCAATTCACATTGCTAGCACGATTACTAAACAGAGAGTTTTGTAATTTAGAACTAGCATCTATCGAGTTAGACTTATCGCTACTACAAGCACCTTGTAATAATTTAAATAAATGAGTGAACCCAACTAATCCATTATCCGTTTGGGTCGCAAATATCCGATGATAAGGAACGATAATTGTGCCAAAACTTTGAAAATATTCATCACTATCAATATAGGAATCAATTTCTGCTTCAAACCCACCCTCAGCAATAATTTTGATATGTTCTGAGATCTCCGCCGCATTTTCAGGAGCACGACCAAGTAAATGTTTAAAATTCAACTCAATAAAGCGTACATTGGCACATTTATCAAAGAATAATTTGCGATAATGGTCAGACTTAGCCAATTGACGGATAAACTCCATCACCGAAATCCGACCACTACAGAGTTGGGATTCTGCTTCGAGCGCCCTCTCACTTTCCATCAGATGAGCATTACCAAAAACCTGCTTATAGGCAGCGCGAATAATAACCTGAAAATCCTCAGTCGAGGCTCCACTAGTTAACTCAACAGGTTTGTTATCACCAAAAGCCCTAATATATAAGTCCCTAATATCAGGAGCGGGAAGGGCAAACAGCTCTTTGATAATTTGTTCTGGAGTTCTGACATTAACCTCTGCGGGAATTACCGCAGCGATCGCTCCTTTTGCCTGGAGATAGGCAGCTAAATCAAAACTGTCTGGATTGAATTTTATTCCTGAAGCTCTGCTAATTGTTGCACTAGCTTGCTTACTCATTTTCTAACCCCCTAATCGGCAGCGTAATTTTGTAGTAGTAAAAGTGTTGTATATTGATAACGAATTCCCACGTTCTGCAACCGCGAGATTTTGAACTTAAGACGTGACAGCCAATAATAACTGTTTGCCCAACCCAGAGGATGATGTCCCAACCTCCATGGCGTAAACATCAAACCTTATAAAATTTGTAACAATTTAAGAACATATTTTAATAAAATAAGTGAGATTTATGAAGAATAGCGATCGCTAAAATTATAATAAAGTCCGTGACACTTAATCCAGTATTGCTTGTTTTCGTAGCTACTACTGTCCAGGATCACCTTAACTTCACCCAAAATTACTTTACGGTGATTGTTAATACAATAGTTTCAGTTCTTAATAAAAATTATATTTTGAAGTTTTGATAAGCAGAAGCAATTAAACCGCGTCTAGTTTGAAAAGTATAGTTTTTGTAATTGTAGAGGTTAAAGGTTGCGTCCTTGGCTTTTTCTAAAATTGAGTAGGTTTCTTGACGGAATTTTCGATCTCGATGCATATTTCATCATAGGGAGAGTCTGAATTTTCTTAGTGTTTTCATTTTCTCCCTACTTGTAACTCATTCTGCCTCTGTTTTCTGGCCTTGTCTTTTCCTTAGTCTAAACTACTGGTTCAATCTCATTAAAAACCTTAACACCAAGCTGCACCTCTAAGTACTCGCCGAAATCCGTACAGAAATCGGCTAAGGGTATTTGTGAAAGTGTAGCCACTTGTTGTGCGTTTATCAGACCACTGGCTTGTAACCCTGCTAGGACTCTTTGTCTACTTGCTTCGTTACACGGGAGTGCTCCACCTACTACTTTGCTTCCTACATCATCTTTGATAGTTTCGAAAAGATTAAGATCTTCTAGCAGTAGATTTTCGGCAATATTAGTCTTAGTCATTGTAAACACCTCATTTTTAAAATTTACTAAGTCAGAGGAATTACCTTCGCAGCGGGGTCGTTTATACCCAAATGCGATGGGTACAAGCACCGTATAGTTTGGTGCACCGCTTTTATGGCGAGGTCTCCCTGACCAGTATTCATTGTCCATTGAACTAGAATTCTTTAATCTTGTCTGTAGAGATCATCTACATTTTTTCATGATTTTTCCTAAACCGCGTCAATATTCCCAACTCCAGTTATCGGGACTTAGACAAAAAAAGCCGAGTAATACCTGGTTTCAGTACTACTCGGCAGAGGTATCTACAAAAGAATTCTCTCGATCATTTATCCATTAAGGACAGCTTCAGCTAATATAGGCTCTGTGATGCCTGAGACAATTACCTTGCCATCTTCTGACACATCTACCAAAGCGCGATCGCTATTATTAACTTTACCAGAAAGAATTGCTTCGGCTAGAGAATCTTCTAACAATCTCATAATGGCACGACGCAAAGGTCTAGCCCCATAAGCAGGATCGAAACCTTCGGTGATGACTTTTTCTCTAAAATTTGGGCTTACTTCGAGAGTAATCTCCCGTTGTTCTTGTAAGCGTTGAGCAATTTCAGAGAGTAAAATATCAGCAATTTGACTAACTTCTGGTTTAGAGAGTTGACGGAAGACAATCACTTCATCAAGACGGTTGAGAAATTCGGGACGGAAATAGTTTTTCAATTCGTCATTGACACGACTCCGTATTTTTTGATACTCCGCTTCTGCTTGATCAGTAACTAAATCAAAACCTAGTCCTGTTCCTCCTTTTTCAATAGCTTTGGCTCCAATGTTAGAAGTCATGATGATAATGGTATTTTTGAAATTAACCACTCTTCCTTGGGCATCAGTCAAACGACCATCATCTAGCAATTGCAAGAAGATATTGAACACATCGGGGTGGGCTTTCTCTATTTCATCAAACAGAATTACCGAATAGGGTTTACGGCGAATGGCTTCGGTTAATTGCCCTCCTTCGTCATAACCCACAAATCCTGGAGGAGAACCAATGAGTTTCGATACGGTATGAGATTCCATAAATTCTGACATATCGACGCGAATCATGGCTTCTTCTGAACCGAACATTGTAATTGCAAGGGATTTTGCCAATTCAGTTTTACCAACTCCTGTAGGTCCGGAAAAGATAAAACTTGCAATCGGACGATTCGGATCACCAATCCCTGAACGAGAACGACGTAGAGCACGGGATACAGCTTTGACTGCTTCATTTTGACCAATAACTCTTTGATGTAACTCGGCTTCGAGATTGATTAATTTTTCGCCTTCTGTTTGATCGGTTTTGGTTACAGGGACTCCTGTCCAAGCAGCCACGATTTCGGCAATTTCTTCTTGATCGACTACGGGAGTTAAGGCTTGAGGATTGATCGGTTCAATTTCGGGCTCTGCCAATTTCTGTTTCAGAGAATATCTCAAATGAATTTTAGAACCAGCTTCATCGATTAAATCAATAGCCTTATCTGGTAAAAAGCGATCGCTAATGAACCGATGAGATAAAGTAACCGCAGCTTTGATTGCTTGGTCGGTATATTTAACTTGGTGGTAATTTTCGTAGGTGTTTTGTAAACCTTGCAAAATTGCGATCGCATCTTCTACGGTCGGCTCATCTACTACTACTTTTTGAAAACGACGTTCTAAAGCAGCATCTTTTTCAATATACTGACGATATTCATCAAGAGTGGTACTACCGAGACATTGTAGTTCTCCCCTGGCTAAAGCGGGTTTGAGTAAATTAGCCGCATCCATCGCACCGCCCATGGCACCTGCACCCATGAGAGTATGGATTTCGTCGATGACCAAAATAATATTGCCTGCTGCTTTAACTTCTTCGACAATAGTTTTGAGACGCTCTTCAAATTCCCCACGGAATTTAGTTCCTGCGAGTAAGGCACTCATGTCGAGGCTAATAACTTCCTTATCACGGATCAACTCAGGAACTTCTCCCTTGACGATGCGTTGGGCTAAACCTTCGGCGATGGCAGTTTTGCCCACACCTGGTTCTCCAACTAAGACGGGGTTATTTTTGGTACGACGACCTAAAATTTGAACAGTTCTTTCAATTTCTTGATGCCGACCGACAACCGGATCGATTTTTTCTTCTCTTGCTAGTTGAGTTAAGTTAGTACTGAATTCGTCTAGTCTGGGCTTAGAACTAGACTTGTCTCCCAGTCCAAAAGGATTAAACTGTTTTCTCTCTCCTGCAGCTACTGCTTCTTTCTCACCCAAACCCTTAAGAATCTCAGTTCGCAACTGCTTGAGATCTACTTTTTGATCGGTCAGGATTCTAGCTGCTAGGGTATCTGGTAAATTCGCGATCGCGAGTAAAATATGCTCTGGACTAATATAATTGACATTAAGATGGCGCGCTTCAGTAAAAGCTTGTTCAAAAATACTTTTAACTTTAGGGGTAAAAGGAATATTCTGCGGACTATAACCGCCACCTTTGCCGACAGTTGCTTCTATACGTTGTCTCGTCTGTTGAACTGTCAGCCCTTGGTTAGCTAGAGTTTTCGCGGCGATCGATGAACCCTCGCCCATGAGTCCCAATAATAAATGCTCACTCCCTACCAAGTTATATCCTGTATTCCTAGCTTCTTCTTGCGCTAAAATAACGCTTTTAATAGCCTTTTCATTAAAATGTTCAAACATAGGTCAGAGTCTTTATTAATATTTCTTTACCATCTGACCTTAATGTATCTTCTTTATCTATCTTTACACAGTGATAATAACCGTAATCTTTGGTGACAATTACAGAACTAAGGACCTGAAAACACTGCATCTTCTACATCTTGGCGGCTTAAAGAATATTTAAAAGAGCGCATCAGATCTTTTCCTGCTGCTGCTGCTAGATAGTTTACGGTTAATTCTTCTACTTCTAAACAAATTTTTGCCTTCCAAGTTGGTTTTTCCACATACCAACAGTGAAGATTTTCCTGATTTTGTTGACAACCTAAATTGGTCAGCCATTTTTCTATTGTAGGAAGAGGATGATTATACAAGGGTGTATCCCCAGTTGGTAATTCCATAATGCAGATTTGAATTTTAGTTTTGTCTAATAAGGTAACACGAGGTTGGTTAATTACTTATAAGAAGCGACTTAAATCAAATTCTTCTTCGATCTCTTCTTCGGGAAATCTTGCGGCATTTAAAATTAGTAATAGCCTTTCAGTATAGTCTACTGCTCCTCGCAACTCTTCCCGTAATCTTTCTAGTCCGCCATTAGCATATTCTTCAAAGATTTTGACTCTGGTTGCTTCGGCATCAGGTTCATAATCAGAGAGAATTTTCGGATCTTGAGTATCAGTCACTGCAATCAATTTAATTACCCAGTCATAACCACGGGAGATAAACACGTCTAAGCTAATTGGTGCTGGTTCACTCTGGGATATTTCTCGGAGAGGAACTTTTTTGTGATTTTTGATGCCTAAACTAGCAGCAAATACCAGAATATCAGCATAGGTTTGGAAAGCAGAGGTGGTTTCTTTGGTATCCAATAATTTTCTAACCAGTTCTGCTTTATCTTTGGCGACTTTAATTCGGGGTAATGCCATTGATGGTGATTTTATATTAAATTATCCTAGTGTAGCTCACCCTAAAAGTTAGGAGTAGCAGCTCTCTTTTGTTTACTAAGATTCATACAGAAGAAAGTCTCAAAGAAGTGTTGCTCGAACTTTCTTCTATGCGGAAAGATTATCTGATGAAGTTTGAACTACTTTGAACTCTTCAAACAGCCAAAGAATATTTAACTGATGAGGAGTTATTGATGGAATATACAAATATCACTCCATTAGCTTAATTCATTATTCTTTTTCTTGTTGCAAGTCTCTTAAGTTTTCTATGTCTTCTTGTTTTTTTGCTATTGTGTTTAACACTGATTCAACATCTTCTGGTACTTGTTGATTAGTAAAGCGTAAGATGGTTAATTGTTTTGATGACAATATTTTATCTCTTTCTATATCATATTCTTTTTGCTTGTTATGAATCTCTCCATCAAGTTCGATTACTAATCCGAGAGAGTGACAATAGAAATCTACAATAAATCCTTCGATAATTTGTTGACGACGAAATTTTAAACCATTAAAGCGTTTGGCTCTTAAATGCTCCCATAATATTTTTTCGGCTAGCGTCATATTTTGCCGTAATTCTTTGGCTCTTTTAATTTTTTCTGGCGATACTTTTTGTCCGATTATGATGTTGCGTGGTTGCATTTGACCTCTCCCCCAGCCCCTCTCCTAATAGGAGAGGGGAGCATGATTACTAATTTACTTTTCTTATTTGAAATTTTATTGATCTCATCAAATACTATTTTTCATTATTCAATATCTGATCTATCAAAAATATCAAGATATTTAGCCAGAGTAAACTCTGGATCATTTTTAAAATGCCTAGGAGCTTTGAAAAGTTGTATACCTGTGTTCTTAAAAATTTCTTGTTTACTATTTAAAATGGATTTATAAAAATGATTATCTTCTATAGTTGATTCTTCTAATAACTCACTAAGTTCATTTTCTCTTATTCCTAATCTCATATATCTAGAAAAGAAGATTAACCATACAGTTTCAAAAACAGAACCTTTTTTCGAAGCTCTGTAAATTTCATTTTTAATGGTAGATTTTAAATATTGTGTTAAATTAGAATATTCAGGATTCCAATCAATATAGAGTTGTTCTGATATAGATAGAACATGACATAAAAGCTTTTCTGACTCTCTTTTAACTAAAAAAAGTAAACTAATTACTTGCTTAATTTGCCTTATTCTCTTTTTGCTATCTTGCGAGAAAGTAACTTTTAGTTTTCTTTGATTATTTGATTTATCTTTAATAAAGCATTCTGAGATAAATTTCTCTAAAATGCTAGTTCCTGGATTATTGCGGTGGATATCAAGAGCTATCAGTAAGGTATGCTCGAAACACTTAAAGGTTATTTCTTTTTCGTTTTTCAAACTATAAGGAAAATACTTTCTATCATGTTTTCGGTAAAGACCATCAGGTAATTTTTGGATGGAAGTTTTATTCTCATTAATAGATAAGTTATAAGTTGTAAGATTTATTGATAGCGCTTTGAGTATTTGTTGGGCATCAGATTCAGACTCACAAAGAAATCGATAATCATCTTTAAATCTAACTGCTAAAAAATTAGTGCCTTTCAATTGTTTCGAAGTTTTTATATCGATACTTGATAAAATTATTTCTGCAATTAAATCACTCAATACCGAGCCAATTGAAATTCCATTTGTTCTACCATCATTGGCATATTGTATTAGTTTATCTATTTTATTACCGAAATAATTATATTCTTTATCTTCAAGTGCATTTTCTCGACCGTGTAATGCCCAAGCAATGCTATGAGTATATATAGAAGAATAAAAATTTGTAATATCAGTGCGTGCAATGAACTGATAATGTTTTGCATCCAATATTAAATCTCTTTCAGCCATTGCTAACCATTCATATATCATTCTTCCAGAACGTAAATTACTTAAATTCGGTTCTTTTTTCTTGGTAAGAGAAATCGGAAAACTATACGAGTATATTTTATTTTTCTTATCAAATAAATGATCGATCACATCCTCCCAATTTTCTTTAAGATAAAAAACAATATCATGATAAATACGTGGATGCTGAATGCTGAATATTCTTGAGGTTAAAAGGGTTTTTGGATGTGAGATATTGATTAGCTGTTTTCTTTTTAACTTGGATAATTTTTCTGTATATGGCTTATCCTGAAGATTAAAATTAGAAACTTGAAAAGAAGGTGGTAATATATATTGCTCTGGAAAATACCCATGATTAAGTAGCCATGCGGCTATCTTTTCTGATGGAATCTCTCTTACAAGTTTTTCAGTTTCTCGAAAGTGATTCTCAACATATATCTCATCACAAAGCATAGTCAAAACTTCTTGTCAAATTCTCATTCTTTCTTCAAGATGTCTTGAATTCATTATGCTTGCCGTGATCTAAATCAAATTAGGTAAAATAAATCATTTTTCTTGAATTAACAACATTTCTTTTGTGATTATAGCTATCTTGCTCCCCTCTCCTCGTAGGAGAGGGGCTGGGGGAGAGGTTAAACAGGCATACCTAAAATATCCTCAATCTTAGGCATTTCTTCCAAAGGAATTACTCTACCTTCATCTTCAAAACCAGCAATTTGGTCAAAATTCAGATAACGATATAAATCCCCTTCAAAGGGTTGAATTTTTTCCTTCACAATCGCCATATATTCCTCAACAGTAGGAATTTTACCTAACAAAGCACAGACCGCAGCCAATTCAGCAGAACCCAAATATACCTGTGCACCTTTACCCATGCGGTTGTTAAAGTTACGGGTAGAAGTAGAGAAGACTGTGGCATTATCTTCCACACGGGCTTGATTCCCCATACAGAGAGAACATCCAGGCATTTCAGTACGGGCTCCCGCAGCTGCAAAGATGCCATAAACTCCTTCTTCACGAAGTTGTTTTTCATCCATGCGCGTGGGAGGACAGATCCATAATCGCCCTTTAACTACCCCTGCACCTTCGAGGATTTTAGCCGCAGCGCGATAATGACCGATATTAGTCATGCAAGACCCAATAAAGACTTCATCTACCCTATCTCCTGCACATTCTGACATTAATTTGACGTTGTCGGGGTCATTGGGTGCTGCAACTATAGGTTCTTTAATTTCATTGAGGTTGACATCGATGATGTCTGCATAATCTGCATCTTCATCTGCAGACATTAACTGGGGATTAGCTAACCACTGTTCCATCTTAGCCACACGACGCATGATAGTACGAGCATCACTGTAACCTCGCGCTACCATATTTTTTAGCAGGGCAATATTAGAACGTAAATATTCCGCTACAGTTTCCTCACTGAGTTTAATGGTACTTCCTGAACAAGAACGTTCGGCGGTAGCATCGGTAAGTTCAAAAGCTTGTTCTACCTTTAAGTCGGGTAAGCCCTCCATCTCCATAATGCGCCCGTTGAACAGATTTTTCTTGTTTTCTTTGGCAACAGTGAGTTTACCTTCTTGCATGGCTACCCAGGGAATAGCGTTCACAATATCTCTGAGGGTTACACCTGGTTGTAACTTGCCACTGAAACGTACCAAAACTGATTCTGGCATATCTAGAGGCATGACGCCCAATGCTGCGGCAAAGGCTACTAAACCCGAACCTGCGGGGAAGGAAATACCAAGAGGAAAACGGGTGTGGGAGTCACCACCAGTACCTACTGTATCAGGTAATAACATTCTGTTTAACCAAGAGTGAATAATGCCATCCCCAGGACGTAAAGCTACTCCACCACGAGTGGAGAAGAAATCTGGTAATTCTTTATGGGTTTTAATATCTACAGGTTTCGGGTAAGCTGCAGTGTGACAGAAGGTTTGTAGGGTTAAGTCGGCATTGAAACCCAGACAAGCTAGTTCTTTTAATTCATCGCGAGTCATCGGCCCTGTGGTATCCTGAGAGCCAACAGTAGTCATAATGGGTTCACAGGAAGTTCCAGGGCGAACTCCAGGTAACCCACAAGCTTTCCCGACCATTTTCTGTGCCAGAGTAAAACCTTTGCCTGTATCTTCCGGCATCGAGGGGCGCATAAATAAGGTAGAGTGTTCTAACCCTAATGCTTCTCTAGTCTTATCAGTTAGCGCCCTACCAATAAGTAAGGGAATTCTACCCCCAGCACGGACTTCATCCAAGATGGTATCGGGTTTGAGAGTGAAAGTTGAAATAATATCTCCGTTTTCGTCGGTGATTTCGCCTTTATAAGGATAGATCGTAATTACATCCCCAGTATTCATCTGGGAAACATCACATTCAATGGGTAGGGCACCAGAATCTTCAGCGGTATTAAAGAAGATTGGGGCAATTTTGCCTCCTAAGATATAGCCACCCGCTTTTTTATTGGGAATAAAAGGTATTTCCATCCCTAAATGCCATAAAACGGAGTTAATTGCCGATTTACGAGATGAACCCGTACCAACAACGTCTCCCACATAAGCTACAGGATGTCCTTTTTCTTTTAACTTTGCAATAGTTGCTAAACCATCGGGCATTTTTGCTTCCAACATTGCCAAAGCATGTAGGGGAATGTCTGGGCGAGTAGTCGCATGGGGTGCAGGAGATAAATCATCGGTATTGGTTTCTCCTGGTACTTTGAAAACAGTAACGGTAATAGTTTCTGCTAATTTGGGACGGGAAATAAACCATTCTCCATTTGCCCAAGAGTCAATTACTTGCTTGGCATAGGGATTAATGTCAGATAATTCTAAAACGTCGTTAAAAGCATCAAAAACTAACAGGGTTTTGCTTAATGCACTGACTGCTTCTGCTGCAATACTAGGATCATCAGATTTGAGTAATTCTACTAGAGACTGAACGTTATAGCCTCCTACCATTGTACCAAGTAGATCTACAGCGCCTTGAGGAGAAATTAGGGGGCAGGCAATTTCTTTTTTAGCTAATGCGGTGAGAAAACCTGCTTTCACATAAGCAGCATCGTCTACTCCTGGTGGTACTCTGTCACGTAATAGGGCGAGTAATTCTTCTTTCTCTGCTTCTGGAGGATTTTTTAACATTTCGCAGAGTTGGGAGGTTTGTTCTGCAGTGAGGGATAACGGTGGTATTCCTTGAGCTTCTCTTTCGGCTTTGTGTTTACGGTAGGCTTCTAGCATTTAGTAGTTCTCCTCTATAAGTGTATACATTATATTGCAGAGTATCTATTGTCTCATTTGATTCCCATATATCCTCCTTAATGAGGAGGATTGGTTTCGAAAAGAGGGAAGTAAGGTTGTCTGCTTTCTTTTAATTTATCGAGGATTGCAGATACTTGGCTATTAGGTTTTCAGGATTTGGTGATGAAAAATTGACAGACATCTATATTTTTGAGATCTTCTTCTGCTTTAACAATACCTACGCTAAATTTAGAGAACTGTAAACTTAATCTGTTGTAACAACTTATGACACTTTATTATCTGATTGTAAAAGTTTACTTCTCCATGCTTTTGGAGTTCGTAGAGGGGAATCAAAGCTAAGAGAAGATTTACGAGTCAGATCTAATTATTTAATTAACAAATGTATTGAACCGACTTTGAAAGGTTTTACCAAAGCTGCCATAGATGAAACAGCAGACGACAACGAATGGTTCAGCGCTCAGAAAGAAACGACTGCTAAAGGGGAAGGTTTTGAAGCTCGCCGTATTACTGTTACTCATGCCGATGGACAGGAAACTCATCGTGTAGTTTGGGTCGATAACGAGCAGGAAAAACAAGTAGAGCAACTAGTAGAAGAGGTAATGAATGTCTTGCCAAAAGATCCTCAACTACAGCAAGCCGTACTTACTAAGCCCACTGAAAGAATCTTACATGCTTCTTCAGGGTGAACTCAAGGAGTAACCAAAATTTCGAGAAAGCGTAAGATTAGAGAAAAGCAAACATCAAGTAAATCTGAAAAAATAAGCAAATAATCTAACTAAAACCAATTTCAGTCAATATGTCTGATGCATGCCGCGAAGCAGATCTCTTAGAGATCGCCAACTTTACCCAAATAGTTAAGTTATGTCGCCAGAGTAAAGTCGGCAAGATTTTACCCGATGCTTTTTACATTCATCTTAGCGCGATCGCAGAGTTAGACGATCTTTTAATTGCTTATGAGGCTAAAGCTAGAGAACTACTAGGCAAAAAAGATAATGACCGAGAGGGATGCGTGGGTTTCCCGCGCCTATCCAATCGAGGTGTTGACTACAATATTCTGAAATTTGGGTTAGCAAAACCCCAAATTTCTTATTTGTTCTATCCTAAATTCGATGAAGATCCCCATCCTTGTCTGAAATCTAGCTTAATTATTAATTTGCAAACTAAAGGTATAGATTATCGAGATTATACAGATTCGAAAAATCCTCCTATCCTGCACAGAAAAGAAACTTTTATCTCTAAGCAGCACCATCTGTACGATAAATTTAGTCACTTAACTAAGTGCGAACAGGAAGTTGGGTTATTGAAACCTGCCAAACAGATTGGATTTCTCAAACAATGGCAACAATTTCTCAATCTCAATCATATTCAGTTTGAAGACCATTATTTAGCTTGCTCTTTGAACAAGGCTTCTAACCAAAATAAGCTTCTGGATATTGACCGTCATAAAGCAGCAATTGTACGTAACGATCTATCTCGTCCCGTCAAATTGGCTTTGGAAGCTAATTTGCTATCAGATAAAGTCAGTTTTTTTGATTATGGTTGTGGTCGTGGTGGAGATGTTAGCAGGCTCGCTAGTCAGGGAATTGAAAGCGCGGGATGGGACCCTCATTATTTTCCTGAGTATTCATTAAAGTCGGCTGATGTTGTTAATGTTGGTTATGTCATTAACGTTATCGAAAATCTTACAGAACGTAGACAAGCCTTGATAAATGCCTGGAATCTGACCAATAAGGTTTTAATTGTCTCGGCTCAAGTATTGGTGAGCGATGCGAGTAAAAACTGGATTGCTTATGGCGACGGGGTAGTGACAAGTCGCAACACCTTTCAAAAATATTTTGAGCAGGAAGAACTTAAAATATATATCGATCAAGTGCTGGGAGTAGATTCGATACCTTCTGGTTTAGGGATCTATTTTGTTTTTCGAGATCCGATTGAAGCCGAAAAGTTTCGTTCTTCTCGTTTTCGCTCTCGTGCCAGAACTCCTAGGGTTCAGCTAAGAGTTAATTACTTTGAAGAATATCAACATTTACTTGCTCCTTTAATGGAGTTTATGACTGAAAGGGGTCGTCTACCGGTTAAAGGAGAATTAGATGGCGAACAAGAGATTCGGGCTAAATTTGGCAGTTTGCGGAAAGCATTCAACCTAATACTTAGGGCAACTAGTGAAGATGAATGGACTGCAATTGCAGAAAAAAGAAGCCAGGAATTATTAATTTACTTGGCATTGACTAATTTTCATAAACGCCCTAAATACAGACAGCTATCCTCAGATGTCCAAGAAGATATCAAGGCATTATTTGGCAGTTATAAACAAGCTTGTACGGAAGCAGATGCCATGTTGCTGAGTTTGGGTAACTTGGAAAATATCAAACAGGCAGCAGATGAAAGTTCGATTGGGAAAAAACTAACTAATTCTTTGCTTATTCATATTAGTGCTTTAGATCAATTAGACCCATTGTTAAGGTTATACGAGGGATGTGCTAGTAGAACTATCGGGCGTTTAGAAGATGTCAATATTATTAAATTTCATACCAATAAGCCTCAAATTTCCTATCTTCATTATCCAAATTTCGATGATGATCCCCATCCATTTTTGAAAACGAGTATGCAAATTAGGTTAAGTGACCTGCGAGTCTTTTATCGTGATTATGAATTGCAAGACGATACTCCTATTTTGCATCAGAAAGATCTGTTAGTTACAGAGAATTATCCTGCTTACCAAAAATTTACCAAGTTAACAGCGCAAGAAAATAATTGGGATTTATTAAGTAATTGGCAGCAAATCAGATCTTATGGAGGTTGGCAAACTTGTTTAGAAGAACATTGTGCCGAACTGAAAGGTCATCGAGTCTACTTTAGAAAAGGCACCGATCCTTACAAACTAAAGATTCTAAAATCTGGAATTCAGAAAAGAAGTAGAAAGAGTAAGAGATGATAAGATTTGATAGTAATATGAGAGGTTGAAATTTAAGCAGAAAATTGCTGGTGCTGGCGTCTCTTCGAGCATCATGAGTAACTATACTTATACTTGTTGTTACTATCTTGCTTATACTTGATATCATCTTGCCTGTAAGCCAAGAAATGCTCCTTAGATACCAAAAACATGGTAGAAATTCCCAAAGTTCCTATTAGCACTACAACCAGCCAAGATTCTCCAGCTCACATCGATAACCGTTGGTTACTTACGGCGATCGCACTTTTCTTTCTAGGTGTCATTACCCGTTTACCATTTCAAAGTCAAATTGTTTGGGATGATGGCGGTAATTTTGCCCTGGCAGTAGAACATTTTGATATGCGATTACAACAACCACAAATGCCAGGGATGTTTGTGGTTTTTATTGGTTTGGCGCGCTTTTTTAATCTATTTCTCCATAATCCTACTGCTAGTTTAGTGATGGTCAATGTGGTAGCCTCAGGCGTAGCTGCTGCCATGCTATATGTTATCGGTACAAGTTGGTTTAATCCGCGAGTGGGTTGGACAGCTGCTTTATTAATGCTAACTAGTCCCCTGATTTGGTTTAACGGGGAAATGGCGCTATCCCATATGATTGAGTTTGCTTGGATAGTGTTAATTGATTATGCTGCCTATCGAACAGGTTTGGGAGAAAAAAAAGCTTTATTTGGTTTGGCAATTTTGATGGGTTTAGCAGGAGGTATTCGTCCGAGTACGCCCTTTTTTTTGTTACCTTTGGCTTTGGTCGCTACATTTGTGGGACTGAGAAAGCGTAAATTTAACTTAAAAGATGTGGCTGTTGCCGTAGCTATGGGGTTAGCCGCGATCGCATTATGGATGATTCCTCTGATTATTAGTTCTGGTGGTTGGGATAGTTATTGGGGATTGATACAAGGATGGTTGCCCTTACACACAGAAAGGAAAGATGCGGATTCTGTGATCAAAATTATTGATAATGTCTTTGTGTTGCTGAAAGCGCTTTTGCGGACAGTAGGTTTGGGAATTCTTCCTCTGCTATGGATTGTAGCGATTAAAAAACCAAATTGGCTTAAAAGTTGTCGCCAAAATTGGGGCAATGGTGTAATTGCGATGTCCGTATTGCCAGGATTTTTGTTTTTTCTGCTCGTTCATTTACGTCGTAAAGGTCAGACTCTCACAATTATGCCGGGATTTATTTTGCTAGCAGCATTAGCAATTGTGAGTTTTAGCGAAAGTTTATGGCCAAAAAAACGTCAGCGATGGGCATTATTAACTGCAGTGATTGTTAGTTTGAATGGGCTCTTCTTTCTTTTTGGACCTGACGAGGTTTCTACTTGGCGAGAAATCCGTAATTTTGATGCTAGATTTATCGAACCTATAGAATTTATTCAAGAGAATTTTGACCCAGAAACAACGGCAATTTTGTCTCATCCCCAGTATAAAAGACTGGTTCCGATTTACCTAAGAGAATATCAACAACCTCACTTATCCAGTCAAGTTGCAGATTTTCGCGATCGCCCTCAAATTCTGACTGCTCCAGTAGATACCTTGGTTTTGCTAGATAAGAGAGTTCTTCGTAATCCAGAACAAACCAAAGATTTTCAAACCTTAGTTATGCCTAGTGGTACTACTATTCGTTATCTGACTTGGCCACAAGATAAACAATTACAAGTTACTACCAAGTATGTAAAATTAATGGCTCAATAAAATAGAAAATTAATTAAGTTTTAGCTGTATTTTTGCCAAGATAATACTATTAAACTTTGCCAGAAAAATTTACTTGTTAAGACTATAAAATATTGTTATTTTATCCTAGTGATTCTTGATTTTTCCTTAATAGTTCTTGTTCAATTCCAAAGTCAAGTTACAGTGAGATTAATTTTGAAAAGGCAAAAAAGTGCAGATCATAGAATTATTTTTAATTAAACTTAGAATCACCTAAGTTGATAATTTTTTATTCTCTATTCCCTGTTTCCTATACTATGCTCTCCTAAATACAAGAGAATCACTAAATGAAACAACAAAAACAATCATTATTTATTTTAGCGACCTATGTTACGACTATTGCTACTTCTCTATTATTCTATGGTTATAAATTAACTTCCAGAAATACTTATAATCAAATTCCCGCCATTATCTCTTTACTTAATCCTGAATTATATAATGATGATTTTTATATTCAGGAAATGACCCAATTCACTCCTAGATTTTATTATTATTATTTGATCTATTGGGGCGTGAAATTAGGATTTAGTTTGCCTTGGGTTTGTTTTTTCTTGTATCTTATTGCTTTTAGTTCTTTTTTAATAGGATTATATTCTCTGGGCAGAATATTTAATCAATCTAGACTATCAGCTACTGTATTTACTTTTTTAGGTTTTGCGGCGACAGTGAATGGCAGAATTGGTTATGCAGATCTGTTTCGTACCGATCCGATTCCTGCTACTTTAGCGATGGGCTTGGTTGTTTGGGGATTTTATTTTTGTTTTCGTAAAAAATGGATTTTAGGTTATTTATTTTTTGGCTTAACTTGCTTTCTGCAATTTTTAGTGGGTGCTTTGCCTGGGATTTTAATGGCTGTGCCTTTATTAATATCAGGGAAGAATAATAAAAATTTTCAGCAAATATTTTTTTCATTTTTTGCTTTAGGAATGTGTATCAGTTTGATCTATATTCCGATGCTTTTATCTGGTAATACTAATAGTGGCTCTATCAGTAATGAAGAATTTGTTTATCTTTACGGCTACATACGTCACCCCCATCATTTATTCTTTTCTCATTTTGGGTTAAGACCTACGCGAGGTTGGTTAAATTTTATTTTGTTTACTGCTGGGGGCTTGCTTTGTATTAAAAGCTGTAAATCTTTAGATAAAGAGACTAAATTACAATTAGCGGCAGTCATTTTTGTATCTTGCTGTCTACTAGTAATTAATTATATTTTTGTAGAAATTTATCCTGTAAATTTTATTGCTAAATTACAGTTTGCTCGGACGACACCTTTTGCTCAGTTAATGATTTTACTGGCAATTAGTGTTTTGGCGGAGGAAGAATATAGAAAAGGCAACATCCCTGTGGTTTTTCTCTTAATTATTGCTCCGATCTTAAGAGGTGCAGGCATATTATTACTAATTTTAGGCTCTAGTTTATGGTTAGAGCGTCGAGAAACAAGAATTGTTCGAGATCCCGATGATCTTGTTATTTTGTCCTGGGGCTTAATTTCTTTATTTTTTATTGCTATCTATTACCAACTATATTTTCTGGTGAGTCTATTTCTTATCAGTGTCTTAGTGACAGCTTGGTATTATCGCAAAGGAAATATTCACAACATTGTTAGTAAATCATGGGTAAAACTATTATCTCTGGGCTTTTTATTAATTTTAATGCCTCTGGTTTTTTTCCCTAATGGTATTATTGTCGATTTATTGTTTCTGCTGTGGCTGGGGACAAAAAATCATCAATTACTTGCCAAAAGAATCAAGCCAATATCTATATTTTTATTTATGGTTTTTATGATTTTATATAATCATTATGACCTATTATTATTTAGTGCGATCGCGTTTCCCTGGTTGTTAGAGAGTTTAATTTCCAGACCAGAACAAAGAAGAATGATTTCCTTTAGTTTAGCTATACTACTTAGTATTTACTTCAGTCTAAATTTCCTAAAAATTTTACCTCCTACCTTGTCAAGTTTTTTTGAATCGAGAGTTAGAATCGATGCCGTTGCTGACAATGATGTGGCAATTTTAGCTCAAAAATTCCAACAGCTAAGTCCCCAGAATGCCTTAGTCTTAGTGCCACCTTTAGACGAAGAATTTCGCTTTTATTCCCAAAGATCAGTCGCCTTTACTTTTAAAAGTTTTCCTTTTACCGATGAAGGAATTAACCTATGGCGCGATCGCTTAGAAACTATTTCAGGAACCAAAGATTTTACTAACTTTAATAAATATGCTCTCGATAGTTTTTATAGTGAACATAGTAATTCTGAAATAATCGCCATTGCCCAACAGTTTAACGCGAATTATATCCTTACTCGTCTTGATTGGCATCAGAATTTGGATGGCTCCGTCATAGAGCAAGAGGGCGATTGGATAATATATCAAATTAATTAAAACTCCTCGAAGCAAAATACGTAGAGCTTTATAGTTATATTTTGGGCAATCGCGATCGCAGATTAAACTGCCGAAGCAAAATTGTTGATAAATTAGGTTTCATTGTACCTAATGGCTTAATTTTAGAAAGCTGTTGCCTTAAAATTAGCTTTAATTTAATCTTAAATGTTACATAATCAAATCAAATGTCAGAGATTATTGGTTATTTTTTTAATTCAAAAAAGCTTTTAGTAATTGGCTGAAGTTGATTTAGTGGAATGTCCTTTAATGAATGTTCTAATGGATTATATACAAATATCCGATTAGTTCTGCCGGTCGAGCGCTCCTCGTTTGACTTAATAGCTGATATTTTTTCTGAGTTTAAGCCAAATTGTAATCGAACTTGGGGTTTGATAAAATGCGTAAAAGATAGTAACTCGAAAAATATATCCTCATTTATTTGATTGATTTCTGGAGCAATAATTAAAGAATCTGGAGATTGATTAACAACTGTGGCAATTTGACTTAAATCATCATAACTGGATAACTTAGCCCAAGATTTATGCCACCAATAATTAGCTTGTAAAAATACAGAACAAGAAAGAATACCCAAAGTAATTAATAATACTAATAAGATTTTGCTGAGTAACTGTCTCCACACTTGACGAGCGTAAAATTCTGTAGCCAAATAGTAAGCAACAGCTATATCAATTCCTAAAAAACAAGGAGTTAAATAACGAGCAACTCGCGATCTTTGTCCGCCTGCAATTAAATCTGGTAAGATTAATGCGATCGCAGTAATACCGATTAAAGTAAAAATAAAAAGCCAAACTGATAATGGAGTTTTTCGATATAAATAATAAACAGAATATATCGTAAGCAAGAATAAGAAGAGAGTTGTGGGAATAATATAAATCGCTGGTGCAGTAGAATCTAAATTAATGTCAAAAAAAACACGGCTAATATTACCAATCCAAGATTTAGTCAATGATACAAAAGAAACATCGTCAGCTCGCCAATCACTAATTTTATAAGCATTGAGTTTAATAAATAGTAACCACGGAGAAAAAGCAACAATGCTTAGTACACTAGCAGTTATATATTTAGAATAATTTTTGTATTTTTTGAATCCTGATATACCCAGAAAATAAATTCCATGACCGATAGCCACAAAAAGAGAAAAGGGAAAACTATACAAGCTTAAGGTTAAACTAATAGAATAAAATATCCAATTATAGTTTTTCTGAGTTCTCATTGCTCTGAGAAAAAAAATACTCGACAATAAAATCATTACTGACCATAAACTGTAGGGTCTAGCTTCTTGCGCATAGAGAAGATGAAAAGGAGAAATAGCAATTAATATTATTGCTGTCCAACCTACAGCAGATGATTTGAATAATTCTCGACACAGCCAGTAAATACAGGGAAATATTAACAGACTAATAATAGCCGATAAGCTACGAGCAACTGTAATTGAATTACCAAATATTTTGAACCAAACCCAAGAAATTAAATAATATAAAGGTGGGTTTTGAGGTTCGTTATTCGCTAGAACTATTATGGGAGAAAAAAAACTTTTATCTGCATTAGGATATTGATATTTTTGAAGCTCGCCAAAATTAATTTCTTGTTGCTGAGATAGTTCTTGAGTAGCTTCGGTTACTGTGTATCCAGCGACACCGAAAGAATTGATGACTTCATCATGCCAGTATAATCTTTGCTCTAGATTAGTAAAGCGAAATAGGATGCCTATGATCAGCAAAATAATAGCTGCAAATTTTAGCCATTTAATTTGTGGTTGAGATCTATTTTCTAGTGACATTTCAATATTTTATTATTTCATAAATTAGCTATATTGATTTAAGTTGCCTAATAAAGACACAAAATCAATCAGATATTTCAACATAGAAATTATCATCCCATAAAAATTATATAGATAATCCTAATTCATGAATTATTCTGCAATGTCTATTTACTAAAACTTTAAATACATATATCAAAAGTTTGTCAACTTTCACTATTGATTACTGAAATTTTTTATAAACTTTAAATTATTTGACCTCAGTACTAAATTGTATTATGATAAATTTTATCTTGAAACTAATTTTCTCATAACCAAAGTAGATGTTAGAAATAAATAATTTACAATCTAATAAATATACCTACTAAATTTATAAGTTATTTAATTTAATCTAATCTATTTTCTCAAAACTTCATATTTTAAGCTTCCGAAAAAAAAGCAAAATAATAGATATCAACTTCTGTTGCTATAATCACTTTTACTAAATCTCTCGAAGTCGCTTCTAGTATTAATTTTTAAGATCTATTAATAAGGGGGTTGAGGATGTATATTTGGTATGAAGAGAGAGTTTATTAGTAAAGATTAACTCCACTAAATTGTAGTCTCTACTATGGCAAACTGAATAATTATTTATGTAATTAAGTACTTTTTTCACAAATCTATTAACGATTAAATTTACTATGTAATCAAAGTTAAATTTTTACAAATATCTAGTTAATATGAACAAAAAATCATTTTTAGCTCAAATAATGAGGATTTATAAAATTTTTTTAATCATTTATTTTCCGGCTTTTTTTCTCTTGTTAGTGGTGGGAATTATCTCTTGGCGAACGAATATACCGATCATGAACTTCACTCGCGATCCTTTAGGCATTATGAACGCTCCATTTTATATTGGTATTCTTTCTAATCTTGGGATTTTATTTTGGGCTGCTGGTTCAGCAATTTGTTTTTTTTCGGCTGCAATTATTACTTATATCAATCCTAAAAGCCAAGCTTTTTATTTTTTGTTATTTGGCGGCATCATAACTACAGTTTTACTATACGATGATTTTTTTCAGTTTCATGAAAGGGTTTTCCCTAAGTATCTAAATACTTCAGAAAGTCAAGTTTTTATCATATATTTCTTGATGATATTAGCTTATCTAATTTTCTTTAGAAAAAAAATTATGGCCACTGATTTTTTGGTGCTAGGAATGGCATTGCTAGGATTTACTATTTCAGCAACTATAGATGAAGTTTTTGTTAATCATTTTAGGGGCAAGTTTTTAGTTGAAGATGGTTTTAAGTTCTTAAGTATAATAAGTTGGACAACTTATTATACTAGAGTTGGAATTACAGAAATAAAGTATCATTTAAAAACAAATTAAATTCATATCAAATATTTGTCTCTATATAAATTGCAGGTAATTTATATGAATTATTAAATGTAATTATAGGAAGCAAATGCATTACAATTAGTTACAAAATTTCATAGTACAGCAACTACAGTAAATTGCCAAGATGAAGAATTTAAAATCAAATAAATATATTTATAAACCAATAGGTAATTATTTAATAGAAGCTGATCTGGTTTCTCAAGATCAAATATTTAAGGCTCTACAAGAACAAAAAATAACTGAAGAGAGATTTGGTGATATTTTAGTACGTCAAGGTGGTATCAAAAGAAACACTCTCGATTATTTTGTTGAAAAAATTGTCGAACCTGATCGACTTAAGAATAATCAACAAGATTTATCTGACGAACTAACAAATGGTACATCGGACAGTTCCCAAATAGCTTCAGATCGACTAGCTAAAACTTTAAATTTACCCACCTTAGAACTATCCCCTCAAAAAGTCTGCCGTTTGCTGCTAATTATCATTACATGTCTTATTATTGTCAGTTCCGTAACACAATTTGGCGCATTTTTTCTAAATCAATCTTCATCAGCAGGTTATTCTGGAAGATTGTTCCGTTTAGATGAGGAAATAAATATTCCGACTTTATACTCTAGCTTAGCTTTGGCATTTTGCTCGATATTACTAGCCATAATTAGTTATATGAAAAGAGTAATTAATTCCAGCTATGCAGGTTATTGGAAAGGGTTATCATTAATTTTTTTATACCTTGCAATAGACGAAATGTGCAGTATTCATGAAATATTAAGCACGCTTAGACCTATATTAAATGCTGGAGGATTATTATATTTTACATGGGTAATTCCTGGCTCCATTTTTGTAGCGGTTTTTTTACTAATATTTTGGCGATTTATTCAATCGTTACCCCGAAAAACCAGAAATTTATTTATTATTGCCGGAACTATATATGTTGGGGGTGCGATTGGCATGGAAATGATTGGTGGATATCATGCTGAAGCCTATGGTGAAGATAACCCTATGTATTCGCTGATTACTACAATTGAAGAATCCTTGGAAATGTTTGGCATTGCAGTTTTTATCTATGCATTATTGTCTTACATCACATCCCATCTTAATGTAGTAAATTTGCGAGTTGATTTTCACCAAGATAAAAAGTCTCAGGTAAATTAGTATCGCTTAACTAATTCAGATTTGTTTTGGATATATTTTTAAATTTATTTGTTACTAAGATGCTTGTTTTTATTATTCCGCTTAAAAGTCAGCAAGTTTCCAAATCCTGGAGTCGCTTATCTCAATTGGTCGAAAGATCTGTTAAATCTATCTGCAATCAAACTTCTCCTGATTTTAGAGTCATTGTAGTTTGTCACGAAAAACCAGACATTCAATTCCATCATCCTAAGATTAACTATATTTCAGTTGATTTCCCCCCCCCTAATCTAGATAGTGCCAGTTTCGGTGAAGTTCGGGGTATCGGAGATATAGATAAAGCTAAAAAAGTTTTAACTGGATTAATCTATGCCGAGAAATTTCAGCCGTCTCATATTATGGTAGTTGATGCTGATGACTGTGTGAGTAAATATTTGGCAGAATTGGTAAATCAGCATCCTCAATGTGATGGATGGTATTTTAGAAAAGGTTACGTTCATGAAGAAGGTAGCAAATTGGTATATTTAAACACCAAAAATTTTAATCAATCCTGTGGAACATCGATAATAATTAAATATAGATTGTATCATTTATTATTTCTTAACGAAAATTACTACGATCATCACAATCACTTACTGAAAGATGGAACAGTACTTGAAGAATTGCCATTTATTGGTGCTATATACATTATAAAAAATGGCGAAAATCAGTTTATGACTATCGCTAGGACAAAACAGATTAAAACAAGAGAAAATCGCTTACTGTTTTTAATTAGAAAAGTTATGAAATATAGACCTTTATTATTAACGAAAGCGATGCGTTATAATTTTGGATTATATAAACTCTGAATTATTTTATTAGGTTTGATTCTATAAAAATAGATTCATCATGACGTAACATGATCATTCCTTCTTGCCAATCATCAATTTTTATGGATAAATCCTGCTGAAGAAGCATTTGTAAAATCCATTCGGGATAATTGGCACCTGCTTTAATTGAAAGGGGAATACCACCACCAAAACGAGGATTTATTTCAATAAAAATAATCTCATTATTCGGCAGCTGAAAACATTGTATATTAATACAACCGATCGCACCAGGTAAAGCTTCAGCAATTGTTTTTCCTGCGGTCATAAGCTCCCAATTTTTTACCGTAATTCCTTTACTAATTTCTCCTGCCCTAGTTTCTATTCTCAGGCGAGGCACAACGCATCTAACTCCACCCGCAAAATCTATTAAAATATCGAGAGTATATTCTTGACCTGTCAGTAATTCTTGAACAATCGCATTGTCAATATAATCTTTAAAAAATGCTAATTCTTTAGCATTATTAATAATCGTTACTCCGATACTAGAACTGCCATTAGCTGGTTTGATCAAACAAGGATACTGAGATTTATGATTAGCTAAAATAGTTTCTGGATCAAGAATTGCCGGTGTTGGCACCCCAAGTTGCTGGAAGAAACTGCTAGTTTTTCCTTTATCAAGACAAATTTCATTAGTTTCTGGCGAAGAAACCAGGATCGTTACTCCCAATTCCGCAAAATTTTGACGATGGAGAGACAGTTTATATAGCTCAGTATCAATCAACGGTATTAATAATTTGATATGGTGCCGCTGGCAAATTTCTTGGAGACGATTAATGTAATTAGGATCGCTAACTCGTGAAACTGGTTCATAAACATCAGCAATCACCGCCGTAGGAATATAATGATTGCAATCAGCAACAATAATTTTGCCTTTAAGATTAAGATTATTCAGTGATTGCCTGAAAGAGTTGAGCAATTCAACTCTTCTTCCTGCACTTGTAAATAAAATGTTAACTTCTTCCATAGTAGATATTGCCTAGTTTTCGATTCCTGAATCCGTGTTCTAGTAGTCTCTCAGAGAGACCCCGTTGTAAAAGACAGCCTCTTCCCAAGAGACGGGTGAGCGAAAAAATGCGTGGGGACTTGGGGACTTGAGGAATAATTATCTCCCTATTTACCACAGTCAATTTTGCTCATCCCCAAGAGACGGCGGGGCGATGCTCTACTAGATTCTGGCTTCAAAAGCGATTCCCTCATCAATGAAACCAGGAAAATTATTCCGAATATTATCGGCTTCGGAACCTGCGGCATAAAGATAAGTTCCAGGGACATTGGTATTTTGGAAGCGTGAGAAAGCTGTTTCTTCATTAGAACCTGCTCCATAGACATAGAAGGCAATTCCTTCTTCGGTGAAAGCATTCGCAAAATTAGGATCTGCATTAATGCTGTTGCGTTCATCTTCTCCTACAAACAAGTAGGTTCCTGGTAGCTGATTACTTTGGAAACGGAACAAAGGAATTAACTCGTCGTCGGGCTCAATGGCTACATTGAATGCTACCCCTTCTTCCATAAACCCAGGAAAATTATTCCGAATATCTTGCGCTTCTTCACCGGTGGCATAAAGATAAGTTCCAGGGACATTGGTATTTTGGAAGCGAAAGAAAGCGGTATCTAATGGCCCCATATTAGGATCATCAGATTCATTAATCGTCAATGAAAATGTTTCTTCTACGAAATCACCTGCCAAATCTGTTGCTCGAATAGTAATCTCTGCTGTTCCAAATTGCTCGGGGATATTATCCAAAACAAGCTGATTATTGCTGATAATGGCATTGACTAAACTAGGATTAGAATTATCTACGACGCTATATGTTAATTCGGGCTCTTGAGAAACTGTGATGTTACTATAACGAACAAAGTTTTCATCCCCTGTTAACGAAGGATTAACCGGGTCATTAACAATCAGAGGTAGATTTTGAAACGCACCCTGACCAAAAAAGCCTCTGCCGTCAAACACATCAATCGAAGCTATCGTATCTAAAATATCGAGATCGCTTTGACCTAAAACCTCACCAAAAACTGTAAATCCACCATTCTGATTATCAAGATTTGCCGAATTGTCATCATTTAGATTAAAAAACCATTGATTAGTCGCACTATCAGGATCTTCGCCAAGTTTTGCCATGGCGATTGTGCCCTGCAGGTTAGAACGATCTGAGCTAAACTCGTTGACTACTGGAGGATCGCTAGGGATTACACCTATAGCACTAGGAGGATTGGTGTCTAACACATCGGCTAATCCCTCAGCAGTAAAGCCCCCGCCTTGGATGACAAAACCTGGAACTGAACGATGGATAATCGTATTGACATAGTCACCATCGCTAACATAGTTAAGAAAGTTTTGCACAGTTAAGGGCGCACCTTGACCTTCTTGATCAAATAGTAAAACATTGGTTACACCGCTACCCAAATCAAAACGAGGATTATTAACTGTACTGTTATCTAAATTAAAACTAGCAACTAATCCAGTTGTGAACGGATCGTCAAAATGATTCCGGAGATTAAAGGTTATATCTCCTGTGTTTCGGAACGCATCAATATCATTAATGGAACTCGTAACAACTGGTAAAGTATTCATTTAAAAGACTTGTTTTGTACTAGGTTATTTTGGTATTTCTATTGGAGAAAAATACTGCCACTATTGCTACAAGATCAAGTTTTAGTAAATTAGAAATTAGTCGAACATTGATTTGGTGATAGTATTGATTCCTGCTAGATCTTACTCTCGAAAAACCTGAACGCACAGAAGCTATTTTAAGTGTTAACCTAAATACTACGATTCTCTGGAAAACTGCCGAAATGATACTAGATACATTGCAGCTAAATTAGTTTGGTATAATTTGACTAAATAACATTTAACTTGTCTCTAATGACATTTAGTTAGTTACCGTATAGTACAACAGGGCGAACGATGGGAATCGAACCCACGAATGGTGGAACCACAATCCACTGCCTTAACCACTTGGCTACGCTCGCCATTCATTTCGATTTACTAATATAACATACTTTTGTGATGAATCTTTCGTTAATCTAGAATATTGTGCAATCATATGTTGTTCCCGGGCAGAACCGAATGTCAAAAATCAATCAAAAAATTTGTAAATTGGGGTTAATCTTATCTGGCTCTATTCTGTTGATAACTAATCCAGGAAACAGAAATTACGAACAATATGCTTCGACAAAATTAAACAATTATCTTAAAGATAATGTTTGTTCTGAGGCTACAAAAAACTTACGTAAACCTTGTCTCATTTTGGTAGATTTGGCTCGCCCGCAATTAAATTTTGCGATTGCCAATCAAACCCAACGGCAAAACTTCCTTTTTTTTAGTATCTATCAAACCGATTTATCGATTCCCTCTGCATTGCCTGACTATCACTTTGAAACCTTGGGGATATTTGATAAATTTTATACCTATTCTGCAGAAAGCTCAGAGTAAAAGGTAAAAGGTAATAGAGATTTTCCTGATTCTTCATCGTTTATAAATGTCCAGGCGGTTGTACTATAGATAGTTGCGGCTAAAACATAGGATAAAGATCGGATGTTAGATTTAACAGGAAAAAATGCTTTTGTTACGGGAATCGCCAATAATCGTTCTATTGCTTGGGGTATTGCCCAACAATTGCATAAGGCAGGAGCTAATTTAGGGGTTAATTACCTTCCTGATGAAAAAGGACGTTATGAAAAAAAAGTTAAACAATTAGTCGAACCCCTGAATCCCGATTTGATCCTACCCTGTGATGTGCAGGATGATGCTTTAATGGAAGAGATGTTTAAAGCGATCGCAGATAAATGGGGCAAGTTAGATATTCTGATTCATTGCTTAGCTTTTGCGGATAAAGAATATTTGATGGGAGACTATAGCAGTGTTCCGAGAGATGCTTTTAACAAATCCTTAGATATTAGTGCCTATTCTTTAACTCATTTTGCCCGTCTGGCGAAGCCTTTAATGCCAGAAGGTGGTAGCATTGTCACCCTATCCTATATTGGAGGTGTTAAGGTGATGCCCAACTATAATGTGATGGGAGTTGCCAAATCTGCGCTGGAAATGAGTGTTCGCTATCTCGCTTCAGAATTAGGACCGCAAAATGTTCGGGTTAATGGTATTTCCGCAGGACCAATCAGGACTTTGGCTTCTTCTGCTGTTGGAGGAATTCTCGATATGATTCGTCAAATGGAAGAAGTGGCACCCCTCAGACGAACTGTTACCCAAGAAGAAGTAGGGAATACAGCAGCATTTTTATGTAGCGATCTTGCTAGTGGAATTACGGGACAGATTATCTATGTCGATGCGGGATACGAAATCATGGGATAATTACACTCAGCATTTAACATTTAACATTGTTCAGTTAATCGTTAATATTTGTAGGGGCGCAAGCGGTGGAAGCCCCTAGAGGATTAGCTTCGGGGCGTGCGAAGCGGTATTTTTATGCGCTTGCGCTTGCGAAGCTCTACCCGCAGGGTCAGCTCTACCCGCAGGGGCAGCGGTACCCTTTAGGGTTAGGGCAGCGTGAGACGCTTGCCCAGCTTCGTGCTCTGGGTTTATCCAGCTCCGTGTTCTGGGAACGCGCACGGGGGCGTACAAGCTTTTGAGGAAACCTCAACGGTAGACGTTCCCATGTCGAGGGAACTTCGACGGGCTTCCACCGCAAAAGACAGCCCCTTACCAAGAGAGGTAATGTCCACCAAGAGAGGCTTGCGCCCATGATTTTAGAAAATTAACAACTGCTATAATTGAGAGCGAATTTCTTCGATGCGCTTACGATTTACACCTAAATCTGATTTACCTAAACGGGAAGCAGAACGAACTTGCACTACATTAGCATCGGAGTCCCGGTAAAATTCTACATCGTCTACATAGCCCATTAATTTACTTTTAAATTCGGCATAGAGATAATTATCAGTTTCTTCGATAATGGTGCTTCTCTCCATATTGGCTACTATGGTTTTGAGATCTGCGATCATGATAGGTGGAAGAGGCTCTATTTTAAATTTAGGATCTTCGCTTTGACTACAGACGCAATTAGGTGTGCCAGGACAGGCTGCTAATTTACCATCTTTTACGCCTAGATTCGTGGGTCTAGTGCCTGAAAAATTGAACATATTAGCCTTTATTTAGTTAAAATGGTTGATCTTTCTTAAGTATTGTGGCATTTTTCTCAGACTCTAGTTTACGAAATTTGTTGAGATATTGTGTTTTACGATCGCTTTTGATTTGGGAGTTATTTATTTAATCGATCAAATGTGGTTGGATTTTAGGCACGGGGTTGATGCTGTCGGCAGAGTTGAATTTAATACTATCTTTTTCTGTATTTTTAATAGTATCTTTAATCGATAATTTTTCTGATTGTAAATCTTTATTTTGTTGGATAGATATAGAGTTACAATGACTTTATTTGACAAGGTTATTGTCTATTCTGTCAATAAATAGTCGTAATTCAAAGCTAGAGTTCGTAATTTATGCTAAAATATACTCTAATCAAAAAAAGTTTTAAAAATAAAAAGTGCCAAAAAAATAATTCCCCAAAAGCCTACAAACTTTACTGATAAAATTTTAGTTGTACTAGAAACTAATTCAATAATCAAAGAAGTTAAATTTGATAATATTTTAGTTTTATTTACTCTAACACCACAAACTTTGTTAATCTTTTCTTGGAAAAATTTTGGGTAAAAATCTAGTATTTCTTAGTGCTTGATCGATTAAATCAATAATCATTAATAGTGGTTGGAGGATAAGTATTAGGAAAGAAAATACATCATCAATTATCTATTATTCATTATTGACTTGGCCTTAGAGCGAATTAATAAGTCTGGATCTTCTGCAACTAAAGACCATCCGGTATTATCTCCTAACTTTTCTAATGCTAACAAAGCTGCATATTTTAAATCAAAAATAGAAGTAGTTAGAGCCTCTTTTAGTAAAGGAATTGTATCAGTGGCACCCAATTCTCCTAAAGCCAAAGCAGCAGCAGCACGGGATTTTTGGAACTGAGGTTGCCTGTTTTGTAAGGCTTCGAGGATAATTTCTTTACTAGGTTGATATTTAAACCAGCCCAAAATTTTTACTATATGGTAGTGTGCACCATAGTCGCTACGCCCTTCTTGATGGTAATTTTCGATTAATGCATTAGGTGCTGTTGCTGCGTGTTCTTCTACTATGGTTTGAGTTCCTAAATAACAGCGTCCAAAATCGGTTTGATATAGTTCTCGCAATAAAAAGTCCCAAGATGGCTTTTGATCGTATTCATGTACCATTTCTAAATCTTGAGGATGATCGCGAATTACTGTCTCTAGATAGGGTTCAACTTCGGCAAAAGTCATCTTACCAGAAGCGATCGCGTTTTGGGCTAATAATCTTAATCCTCGAAGGCGAAAAGCTACCGAGACAGGAGCCTTAGTAATAGCAGGAATCGCTTGATAATATTCGGCATCGATTAAATCTTGAATCGACAATCTGCGGGCGTTTACACTAGTATGCTGCAGAAATTCTACAACCTTGCCCATCTGGCTATAGTCTCCTGTTAACCGAGCGATAGCAGTGATTGCGGCACTGGCAATGGGTTCATCATCTGAGTCTTTAAAAGGCTCGATTTTCTCTAATGCTGGTTGGTAGTCAAATTTGGCTAAGGTTTGAATAATTAAGCGGTAGCTTTGTTCTGGCTGCTCTAAGAGATTCGCGATCGCAGATAAAATCTGCTCATCATCTGTGCCAATTTGACCAATCGCCCAAACAGCATTCTCTACAGTATAGCTATCTTCATCTGTGAGACATTTTTGAATAATTGGCAAAGCATTTCTAGCGTTTAACCGCCCTAAACTTTCTACCGCTTTGCGTCGGGCAATCCGATGAAACATATCAGGGTTGAGATCTTCTATGGTTTCAATCAGAGCGTTGATACTTCGTTCTGTAGGGAAGTTAATGAGATGGGATGCAGCGACATAACGTTCTGATTTATCTTCTAATTCTTCTAGGGGTTTCTTTAACAGAGTGATCGCATAATCCTCAGTTAAATTGAACATATTAGCAAATCTATTATCCATTATTTCACTTAAAAGTTATAAATTATTAAGAGACAGCATAGGTCGTAATACCAATTCGCGTTCTAAGTCGCAATTCTCAGATATTGAATTGGGAAATACTCCCCGTCTCCATCTGAAAAGCTACTCTTGTGAGTACAACTTGGTATAACCATTAGTTTATCGGCTTCTTGTGTCTAATTCATAATTAATTGATTGCTAAATTCAATTTAGTCTTATAATTGTAATTAAAGTATCATGTAATTCTGACTGTGAACCAGATACATATAGTCGATAATCAAGAATATGTGATTATTGATCAGCATTTTCAAATCGTAGACTTTTCGGCTGCTGTGGACGAATATGCGGCTGTTCCAGAAAATGTAATCTTAGGCCAAGATATCCGTCTTAGCTTCCCAGAGATTGTTGGCCTGGAAAAAACTATAGAGCTAATTCTTAACGAACAGCAAAATAACTTTACTTTAAAAGCAATTGCGAAAAATCAAGCAGATAATCAAGTAATTTATTTTGATATTTATTTAGAAAAGGTTGAAAATTATCTAGTCTTACTGTTCAAAGATGTTACTGAGCTGATGATAGTCAAACAATCTTTGATGCAGAAAGTTAATGAAGCAGAATTATCATTAAGCACTCTCAAAAGATTTGAGAATTGCACTAATAGAATTATCGCTTCAATGGGAGAACTGTTAATTATTACCAAATCATCAGGAATTATTGAGCGTGTCAACAAAGCAGCCAAAACAATTTTAGGCTATTGTAAATCTGATTTTATTGATCATCATATTAGTTTATTTATTAATGATTCCAAGTTTGATTTTGAGGAGATTTATAATTCTTTACTAGCAGAAGATAATTCTCTTAAAAAATATGAGTTCGCTTGTGAAACAACCGAAAGAGAATTAGTAGAAATAGCATTCAACTGTTTTCTGGTTCCGACAGAAGTTAAAGATGTGCTCAATTGTGTTTTTATTGGTCGAGATATTACAATTCGCAAGCAAGCCGAAGCAGAAATTCGCCAGGCATTAGAAAAAGAAAGGGAACTAACCCAACTAAAATCTCGTTTTATTTCTATGGCTTCCCATGAATTTCGTAATCCTTTGAGCAGTATTTTAATTAGTGCTGATGCTTTAGCAAATTCTAAAGATAATATTTCGTCGGCAGATTTTGATTTTTATGTAACATTTATTAAAAATGCTGCTCTCAATATGAATTCGCTATTAGAAGATATATTATTAATTAGTAAACATGAAGCAGGCAAACAATCTTTTAACCCTAAAAAATTGAATTTAGTAGAATTTGCCCAACAAATAATTCAAGAAATTTCCTTGAGTTTTCCTGATAGAAAAATTAATTTAATAATTGATGGAGATTTGTCTCAAGTTTCTGGTGACGATAAACTGTTATGGCATATTCTAACTAATGTCTTATCTAATGCTCTTAAATATTCGCCCTCAGAAACTACAGTAGATTTGTCATTATCAAAAGAAGATGACAAATTTGTGATGAAAATTCGCGATCGCGGTATGGGGATTTCGCCAGAAGCTCAGAAACATATTTTTGAATCTTTTTATCGAGGAAACAATGTCAAAGATCTTCCTGGTACGGGTTTAGGATTAGCTATCGTCAAAAGAGCGATCGATTTACACCAAGGTCAGATTATAATCACTAGCAGACCTAATTTGGGAACCACAGTTAAGATTATATTGTGAGAAACTTATTTTATCTTATGATGTTTGAGAGGTAGTCAAAAATGAATGAGATTACAAACGATGAAATGCGTCGTAAATTAGGTAATCTGACTCAAATAAGAGAGCTTTTATTTGGGGATCAAATTGAAGAATATAACAATAAATTCCAACAATATCAAAGGCATTTAGAAGAACTAGATTCTCATTTACAATCTCTAGACTCAAATTTAGAGCAATTCAAGCTAGAGCAAAAAAATAGACTAAATCAACTACAAAATGATTTGTCTAATGAGATTAATACTGCAATTAATTCTTTAGATAAAAAGCTTCATTATCTAGGCTTAAATACTAGTAATGAAGTTACTAAAATCAACAAATATATAGAAACAAAAACTGAAAAAAACTCGCAAATAATTGATGCGGTTTCTAAAAAAATTGAAGCTAAGAATCTGCACCTTAAGGAAGAAATAGAGCAAGCCAAAACCAGTTTAGAAAAAGATTTAGCTAGTTTGAAACAAGAATTATTAGAATTAATAGAAAAAAAATTAGCTAATTTTTCAAAGAATAATCTTTCTCGCCATGATTTAGCAGATTTATTGTTTGAAGTTTGCCTAAAAATTAAGGGAACAGATCTAAAACCTGGACTTTTAAATTCGACTGACGACAATAAACAAATGAAAGCCGAATTAATACTTCCAGGGAACAGCGATCAGTAAAGTGAGTTCGATGAACTTCATCAAGAATCAAGTTGGGGTTGCTTAAAGAGAAAGGGGAAAAGCGGGAAGGAGACTTGAGCACAAAACTAATCAATTTTTGTCTCAATACCTAGATATATTAAGTCTCCTCCCGGAAACTATTTTCTTACCCTTAACCTTTAACCTATGATTTTTAAATCTTAATATAAATTGTCAAGCTGAGGTTAGACTATAGATTCAGATCGCGTCTCTCCTCACCCTATTAATTTGGGATTAGTAAGTAGTTTTTTAGAACATTTAGATCCTAGATAGATCATCTGACATAGAAGATTGCCGAAGCTAAGGTTTATTAAGATCTACAAAATCATAAGGAATGGTGTATTTAACTACAGCAGAGCAAGTTGTCAGTAACTAAATATTAAATGATGAGGGCAAAATATCTTTTCCTATATCGATCAGAGTTTATGCAACCCAAAATCATTGTTTGTGGCTTAGGGCGTACTGGGGCTAAAATTTACAGCTTATTGAGACGGCAAGGGGCAGAAGTCGTCGGAATTAGCGATTGTCCTACAACCAAACAAGCAAGCGAACAAATCATCATTGGCGATCCGCGAGCCAATACGACTCTAATTAAAGCTGGAATTAGACAAGCTCATACTTTAGTCCTAGCCTACAATGATGATGCTCTTAATTTAGCAATTTTGACTCAAGCAAGAATTCTCAATCCTCACATTCGGATTATCAATCGTTTACTCAATCAAACCTTAGGAGAAAGGCTTGACCTTACTTTACCAAACCATTTTTCGATGAGCGTAGCTGCTCTTTCCGCGCCCATTTTTACTTTTGCAGCTCTAGGAAATAAAGCGATTGGACAATTGAAACTATTTAACTATACTTGGCCGATCCATGAAGAAGTCATTGACGATACTCATCCTTGGTATGGTAAAGAACTTAGGGAATTGTGGGAAGACCCTAACCGCATGTTAATTTATTATTTGCCAACTAAAGGTGAAATTGATTTGGTTTCAGCCATTGGGCAAGGAATTCGACTCGAGCCAGGAGATCGCCTGATTGTGGGCACTAAACCTCAAGTTTTTAACCATCGCTCTTCTTGGTTGCAAAAACTACTCAAAACATTTTTTAACATCCCTCGCTATCAGCATTATGCCCGTCCAGTAACTTTAATTAGTTTGACTTTACTAGCGCTCATCTGTTTAGCAACTCTTACTTATGTCAGTTTTAGCTTTGATACCTCGATTGTGGACGCGCTTTATTTCACTGTTGGCATGATCACTGGTGCAGGAGGCGAAGAGCAGGTTGCAGAATTTGCTTCCGATAACATCAAGGTTTTTACCGCCGTCATGATGATTGTTGGGGCTATAGTCATTGGCATTTGCTATGCCTTAATCAATGATTTTGTTTTAGGTAGTCGTTTTAGACAAGCACTAGATGCTGCCAGAATACCAAGAAAGAAGCATTATGTAGTCTGCGGACTAGGAGGTATCGGGATTCAAATTGCTCGCCAACTTCATTTTCAAGGATATGAGGTAGTTGCGATCGAATCAGATCATAATAATCGTTTTCTTCATTGTGCTCGTTCTTGGGGAATTCCAGTGATTCTTGAGGATGCCAGTTTACCCTCCACTCTCAAGGCAGTTAATCTTAAGCGAGCCGAAAGTTTAATTGCTGTTACTAGTCATGATACTGTGAATCTGGAAATTACCTTGACTGCTAAAGCTTTAGCACCTAATTTAAAAACTATTGTTCGGAGTAGCGATCCTCAATTTGCCCAATCGATGCAAGAGGTATTTGATTTTGATTGCGTTTTATCTCCTGTGGAATTAGCGACTCATTCCTTTGCCGCCGCAGCTTTAGGCGGTCGAATTCTGGGGAATGGCATGACTCAAGATTTACTCTGGGTAGCCCTAGCGAGTTTAATTACTTCTGGGCATCCTTTTGTTGCTCAAACTGTTCGAGAAGCAGCAATTAAAGCTGATTTTGTACCGTTATATGTAGAGAGAAACAATCAAACTCTCCATGGTTGGCAATTATTGGATATCTGTCTGCAACCTCAAGATATTCTATATTTAACTATGCCCGCTAGCCGCTTAGAACAATTGTGGCGAACCCCCACCTCAAACGAGTTAATTCTCGATCAACTTTGACGTGGTTTAGTTTTACTGCAAAATCTAAAAAGAAAGTCTTTTTGTACAATCAGAACTAGCAAAAATAATCATAATAGATATCTGATGCTAATTAGTTGTCTTTTAATTTTCAATTTTTAGCTCTATTACTGATTGCAAAAAGTTTAAAATCCTAGTAGTTGCCAAAGGTTAATTTTATAGTAAATTGACTGCACACCCCGTTCGTTAGAGATAAATCTATTAGCTTGTAATTGAGGTTCAAGAACTGAATCTAAAACAACATTAGCAGCATCAACTGGGTTATCTGCAGGAGGAAGAGTGAGTAAGACTAAGTTGCATTCATTGCTTTTGCCGGTTGCACAAATGACAGGAATCTTGTCTAGTTTAGTACTCTTGAAGCTAACAGAAGATAAGTCGTTCTCGGAAGCTAAATAATTTTCCAGTTGTTGAGATGCATTATTACAAAGTTGTTGAGGATTAGTTCCTTCAGGAAGAGCCTCGCTTTTCCAATAAAAAATGGGTTGTAGATTGCCATTTTTGGTCTTGGCTATGGTAGTGGGGATTCCTTCATCTGCTTGACAGAAAAAAGTTGTTTCTGATGATTGTCCATAAACAGGAGTTATTCCCCAAGCAACTGTTATGGCGGTTAATAATGAGCGCAGAAATATATATTTAATGTTCATTTTTTGATCTAGAGAAATAACTGAAATTTTTAAGTTAAGAATCAATTTATAGCACTCCTAAATCATTTGTGAAGCGGTACAGCCCTTGGCAAGATGTTCGTGCAAAGTACATGCTTCTCAAGCACAGTACCATCTATTTTCATTACTCCCATAGGATTGCTATATATCCATGAATCTATACTTAAGCTGAGAGCTATCTATTACTAGTGTAGAATCTCCTCAACAAGGAAATGACTTGCTAAATAATTATTTAAATAAGTTCAACAATATTATTAATCCTTTTAATTTATTTTCAAACAATAATTTTATGATTTTATTGAAATTGAAAAACTAGGTTTTAGCGCCATCTTTCCCTATAAATTTTATGATTTATTCTTGACTTTTGACGAGCGCTATAAGAGTAGCTTCAAGACAAATACAATAACTAGAGATCCTAACTAATGAATTAATCAACCAAAGCTCCTTTCTGCCGCCGATGAATTTTACTCATCGACCGAACGCCCGAGTCGTGACTTGAAATAGGTTTCCATAACTTCTTTGACCATCGGTGCGGCAACTGAACCACCACCACCACCAGAATGTTCGGCAAAAGCAACAACGACAATTTCTGGTTGCTCAAAAGGTGCAAAGGCTCCAAACCAAGCATGAGCTTCTCCAGGAGGAGCTTCTGCGGTACCGCTTTTTCCCGCAGCAGGGGGTAAGGTGGGGACATTTAATCTCCCTCCCGTACCACCCTTTACTACTTGCCTCAGTCCCTTTTTCAGCGTGCTAACAGTACTGGGTTGTAAATTCAAATTTACTTTATTGGTTGGTTTATCTTGCAGAAGATGGGGTTGCACTCGATAACCATTATTGGCGATCGCAGAAAACATTACTGCTACTTGCAAAGGAGTAGCAATAGTAAAACCTTGACCAATAGACATATTAACCGTGTCTCCAACAGTCCAGCCCCAGTTATTAAAATTGCGACGTTTCCAAGCATCGTCAGCAATCAAGCCAGAAGTTTCTCCTTGTAACTCAATACCTGTTTTTGCGCCCAACCCATAGTTGCGCGCCCATTTAATTAGTTCTTTGCCTCCTACTCCCCGCCCTATTTGACCATGAAATGTATTACTACTCCAAGCTAAAGCTCCCACATAACCCATCGGACCAAAACCTCGCCGATTCCATTCTTGAAAGATAGTTCCTCCAACATTGAGAGCAGGATAGGTTCCCAAGATAGTATTGGGAGGAAATTTCCCTGATTCCATTCCCGCTGTATCAGTGACAATTTTAAAGGTAGAAGCGGGAGGAAAACCCCGTAACGCCATATTTAAAAAAGGATTACCCTTTTTCTTCAGTTCGCGCCAAGTATCGGCAGTAATCCGAGAGGAAAAAATATTAGGATCGAACCTGGGATAACTCGCCATAGCTAAAACTGAGCCGTCCTCGGGGTTAAGCGCCACGATCGCACCTTTTTGGCTTCCCAAGGCTGCTTCGGCTGCTTTTTGAACTTCTAAATCAATAGTGATTTTAATATTTTGTCCCGAGTCTGGGAGGTTTTCTCCTAGTACTCCAGTAATAAGTCCTGCCCCATCTACTTCTAAGTTTAAGCCACCCCATGTTCCTCTTAATAGATGTTCATAGGAGGCTTCTACTCCCATTCTGCCAATCACATCTCCAAGACGATAGCTATCGCTTTGCTTATTAGCCAGTTCTGCTCGATTGAGTTCTCCTGTATAGCCTAGGATATGGGATGCGACTTCACCCTGGGGATAGTAACGTATTTTACCGATATCTACTTCTACCCATTCAATAAGCTCGCGAAATTCTTGAATTGCGGTGATTTGGGCTGGGGTGAGATTACGAGCAATGGGAATGAGACTAGGATAGTTTATCCCTGCGGCTTCGACACGCTTTTGCAGATCTTGTGCGGGAATATCCAGTATTTTTGCTAAAAAATCTCTATTTTGCGGCCAATTTTCCTGTTGTTGAGCTTTTGGCCAGAGATAGGCAGAATGGGATAAACGAGTTGTGGCCAGAATTTTGCCTCGACGATCTAGAATATTACCCCTAACTGGTGGTTTAGGTACGGTACGAGTTCTGTTTTCTTCGGCTTTAATACTATTGAGGTCACCTTGTTCTAATTGGAGATAAACTAAGCGCCAACCAATCCCACCGAACAGGATCATGCCGATACTGAGCATGATCACAAAAGATTGCCACTGACGAGTGAAGATCGTTTCTGTTTCTGAATTTTTAGTTCTCGAATAAGAAGAACCCGTAGTAGCCATTGATGATTATTGTTTAAAGTGATTATTGTTTAAAGTTTTAGAGCTATTATATTTGAGGATCTGTCATCGAACTCGCGCGTTCCCTTACAGATTAAAAATCCGCTCTCTTGGATCAGTATTCCCGCGCTCGTTAAATTAATTTGATCTTAGCCGAGGTTTGGGCAATGTGAAACTTTTTTTGCGAAAAACTGGTCTTTGACTTTTAAGATTTTAAAAGCTACTTTTCCCAGACCATGAATAGACTATCTCAAACCATCCTCCCCTTAGCTTTAAGCATCGGCTTGGCTGGGGTACTAGAATTACCTGCGATCGCTAATCCTCGTTACTCCCATCAGCAGAATCGTTCGGGGATTGTGATCATATCTCCCCCAAGACATGGTCACAATAGTTATCAAGTTGATTCTCGTCCTAGTCGTTCTATCGATTATGGTCGTCGCAACCGTTATGATGACCGCTATTATGATTATGAGCGCGATTATCGACCTCGTCGGAGTAGTCGCTATGACTCCTCTGATTGCGATCGCAGAAATCCTCGTATTGGCAGCAGAAACCGAGAATATTATTCAGGTCAACGAGTTATTGTTAGCCCTCCCAGATATCGAGACTCTTTCAGTAATCGACACTATAACAGTAGCTATATCAGAGTCATCAGATACTGAAATTAATTGATAACTGATTAGAAAAGAACTCTCCTCGTTCCTAGTTACTCTTTCCTTAATTGAGGTATTCTGAGGCGACAATCATTGAGCCAATACCTTCATCGGTGAGAATTTCTAAGAGTAAAGCATGGGCGATCCGACCATCTAAAATATGGGCTGCACCAACTCCTTGAGCGAGCGATCGCACACAACAGTTTACTTTGGGAATCATACCCCCTGATACAATACCATCTTCGATCAGTTTTCGCGATTTATTAATATCTAATTTTGTTAATAAAGTAGAAGGATCGCTATAATCTTCTAAAATGCCAGGAGTATCGGTCAGTAAAATCAACTTTTCTGCTTGTAGCGAAGCGGCAATTTCTCCTGCTACTGTATCCGCATTAATATTATAAGCCTGTCCTTTCTCATCCGCCGCCACACTAGAAATTACGGGAACATAACCGTTATCCACCAAAGACTGAATCAATTCAGAATTAACATTGGTAACTTCCCCCACAAAACCAATTCCTTCTTGGTCTACGGGACGAGCTTGGATTAAATTGCCATCTTTCCCGCAAAGCCCGACAGCAGAAGCCCCAGCTTGATTAATCAGAGATACCAATTCTTTATTAACTCTTCCTACCAAGACCATTTCCACCACATCCATCGTCTTGGCATCGGTTACTCGCAAACCATCTTTAAATTGGGGTTCGATATCTAATTTCTCTAACCAGAAATTGATTTCGGGACCTCCACCATGAACGATGACAGGACGAACTCCAACACAAGAGAGCACCACGATATCCCGAATTACTCCCGCCTTCAGCCTGCCATCTTTCATCGCTGCACCACCATATTTAATTACGATAGTACGGTTGGCAAATTTTTGAATATAGGGGAGAGCTTCGCTGAGAACTCGAACGCGGGTGGCTTCTTGTTCTTTAATATATTCGTGTTCGTTGACCATTAATTTTTAATTTTTTCCCATTTGGGAGCAAGCAAGTGTCAATTTTTAATTATTGATTATTTTGAGACAAAATTTTGTCGGGAATTTGATTAATAATCTCCGTCGCTACTTGTTCTGGAGTTTTAACGCGATCGCTGATAACCTGTAAATCAGCTTGCGCATAGAGAGAACGACGTTTAGCCAATAGTAATTTTAATTTGCCTGCGAGCGGTCGGTTGGTATCTTGGGCTACTCTTTGCTGCAATACTTCGAGATCCGCATCTAACCAGACTATTAAACCTTGACGGAGAAAGCTCCAATTTACAGGTTTTTGGATTATGCCTCCACCTGTCGCGATCGCGCTATGATTATAGGCAGATAATTCTTGTAAAACTTTGGTTTCCAAATCTCTGAAGTAGGATTCCCCTTCAGTCGCAAAGATTTCGGGGATTGTCCTTTGGGCGACTTTTTCGATTAAAACATCGGTATCAAAAAATCGATAATTAAGTTTTTGGGCTAAGATTTTACCGATGGTGCTTTTTCCTGAACCCATCATGCCAATTAAATATACATTAACCCCTTTGAGCAAGGTGTTGGGTTGCGTTGCGGGTGGCGAAGGAGGTTGATGATCACTCAAAGTTTAAGTTCCTCTTGACAGGATGCAATGGTCATAATTCATTTAAACTTAATTTATACTTAGACCCAAAAGCAAATCAAGACATAATTCATGGTTAATTCTCCTGACAAGCCAAAATCTTCTTCCAAAAAGCCTCAGATCTCTCCAGAAAAATATGCTCGTCTCCGAGCCGAGGCAAAAGCACCCTATAAAGGTTTCAGGAAAGTATTCTACTTTGTTTGTGGCGCTTCAGGTTTAATTGGGGCGTTGATTTTTTTACTGCGGATCGCAGCAGGAACAGATGTTGCGCAAAATTTATCCAATTTAGCGATCCAATTGGCAGTTATCGGAATTGCGATCGCATTATGGCGCTGGGATAAGTAAACTTGAACTTATCTTCTGCTATACGTCCACGTCCACTAGTGCCGCTGCGCGGAAGTCACCCACCCCTAACCCCTCCGAGGAGGGGAAGTCAAAAGTCAAAAGCGCCGAGACCCCGCGTCGGCGTAAGACGCAAGGGAACGCTCGGCAAGACAGTCAAAAGTTTTTTAGAGCAAAGGTTTCAAGCTTTGTGAATGGGTTTTGTATTTAAGCCCACATCCACTAGTTATGTGATTTTAGCCGCAGATAAATACCAACAGCTAATTACTAAACTGTAGGAATTGAAATATTGCGGGATGGGAGTTTTAGTATCGAAGAAAATGACAAAGTAGGCTTAATTGGAGTTAATGGTTCTGGTAAATCTACTCTTGTAAAAGCGATCACAGGTCTTGAAAGCTTTGATAGTGCTAGCATAGGAATAAAATCTAACTTTAATATTTAAGACAATTTTGATCTAAAAGAGTTAAAAAACATGAATACAATTTCGATTCCCCAAGGATTTCATGTTACTTCACAACAATTTGATCAATTGGCTAATTATGAACAGGAAGCCAGATTGGAGCTTACTGCTTCAGGAGAATTAATTATTATGTCCCCTACGGGAGGGAGTGCGGGAAGAAAAAATCGTCGTTTAACTCAACAACTAGGAAACTGGACGGATAAAAATGGAACAGGAGAAGCTTTCGATTCTTCTACTATATTTATACTTCCTAATGGTGCCAGGAGAAGTCCTGATGCGAGTTGGATTAAACTCAATAGATGGAATAAATTAACTCAAGAACAACAAGATGGTTTTCCTCCTATAGCACCAGATTTTGTGATGGAATTAGTTAGTCCTAGCGATCTAAAGAATCAACGCTATCAAGATTTGCAAAGTAAGATGCAAGAATATATAGATAATGGGGTTAAGCTTGGTTGGTTAATTGAACCAAAAAGTAAAAAAGTAGAAATTTATCGTCAAGATAAATTACCAGAAGTTTTAGATAATCCTCAAAGTTTAAGTGGAGAAGATATCTTACCAGGTTTTATTTTAGATTTAACTAATATTTTTGCTTAAGACAAATTTTAAATAAATAATTATCAAGAGTATTAAGTTAACAAAAAGGCGATCACAAATGCAAAAAATAGCAATTCCCCAAGGTTTTTATATAACTCCAAAACAATTCGAGCAACTGGCTAATTACGAACAAGAAGCCAGATTAGAACTTACTGCTTCAGGAGAATTAATTATTATGTCACCTACAGGGGGAACTGCTGGAAGAAAGAATTTTCGTTTAATTCAACAATTGGCTAATTGGATAGATCGAGATAAGACTGGTATTGGTTTTGATTCTTCTACTGTTTTTATACTTCCTAACGGAGCAAGAAGAAGTCCTGATGCGAGTTGGATTAAACTGGAGCGATGGAATCAATTAACCCAAGAACAACAAGATGGATTTCCTCCTATTGTGCCAGATTTTGTGATTGAATTAGTTAGTCCTAGTGACTTAACAAATCAACGTTATCACGATTTGCAAAGTAAGATGCAAGAATATATGGATAATGGAGTTAAGCTTGGTTGGTTAATTGAACCAAAAAGTAAAACAGTAGAGATTCATCGTCAAAATCAATTACCAGAAGTTCTAGATAATCCTCAAAGTTTAAGTAGAGAAGATATCTTACCAGGTTTTATTTTGGATTTAACTAATATTTTTACTTAAATTAAATGTCGAAAACTTTGAAAAATTACTAGTTCCAAACTAATTTTTCCAGTATAGTTACTAGGAATTATATTGTTAGCGATCATTAACTCTGGAATAATATTGTGTAATTTTTTTGTCAAAGTCTCCAAACTATTGGCTTCTGTTGCTAACCCAGAGAAATAAGCAGGGAAAGCCTCGGAAGCAAGGGAAGTAGGGGGAGCTTTTGACTAAGATTTATCTCGTAAAACAAATTTGACGAGCTACTAATTTACATTGCATCTATTTGTCTTGACCACTAATTCGTTACAATAAAGACCAATTTGCTTTTATCTTAACTATCCTATGACTCTAATTACTCTCCAAAATATCAAAAAAGACTTCGGTATTAAAGAAATATTGCGGGATGGGAGTTTTAGTATTGAAGAAAATGACAAAGTAGGCTTAATTGGCGTTAATGGTTCTGGTAAATCTACTCTTTTAAAGGCGATCGCTGGTATTGAAACCTTTGACAGTGGTACGGTAACAGTAAAATCTGGAGCAAATATTGTCTATTTACCGCAACAACCAAATTTAGACGAAGAGAAAACTGTTCTGGATGAAGTATTTAATGATAGTAGTGAAAAATTAAGATTAGTCCGAGAATATGAGGAATTGTCGCAGAAGATAGAAGTTTTAGGAAAAGGTGACGGGGAGACACGGAGACACGGAGACGGGGAGAATTTGGAGCAGATGACAAGTAAGCTCACCCGCGTCATGGAAAAGATGGAAAAGATGGATGCGTGGGAGTTGGAGACAAAGGCGAAAATTATCCTTAGTAAATTGGGAATCAAAGATTTTGATACGAAGGTAGGAAGTTTGTCGGGAGGATATCGCAAACGCATTTCTCTAGCGACAGCACTTTTAGAAGAACCCGATCTCTTATTAATGGATGAGCCGACTAACCATTTGGATGCGGAGTCGGTGGAATGGTTGCAAAATTATCTTGATAGTTTTGGTGGTGCTATCTTATTGATTACTCACGATCGCTATTTCCTAGATAAAGTCACCAACCGTATCCTAGAAATAGATCGCGCTGACCTATATACTTATAGCGGTAACTATTCTTATTTTCTAGGCAAAAAAGCGGAACAAGAAGCCACAGATGCCAAGATCCAACATAAGCATCGTGGGATCTTGCGTCGGGAATTGGAATGGTTGAAACAAGGTCCCAAAGCGCGGAGTACCAAACAGCGTGCGAGAATCGATCGCATCCGCGATATGCAAGCTACAGAATTTAAGGAAACTCAGGGTAAGGTTGCCATTGATACCCCAGGAAGACGTATCGGGAAGAAAGTAATCGAGTTACAGAATATCTCTAAAGCTTACGACAACCGAACTTTAATTAAAGATTTTAGTTACGAATTCACACCAGGCGATCGCATTGGTATTATTGGTGGTAATGGTGCGGGAAAGTCTACCCTGATGAATATTATTACAGGGAAGGTTGCGCCAGATTCGGGTCAGGTAGAGATTGGTAGCACGATACATATTGGTTATTTCGATCAGCATTCGGAGGATTTACTAAACGCGATCGACGTTAACCAAAGAGTTATTGATTACATTAAAGATATTGCTGCCTATGTCACCACATCTGATGGTAGTCAAATTAGTGCTTCCCAGATGTTGGAAAGATTTTTATTTACTCCCAATCAACAATATTCTCCGATTCATAAGTTATCGGGAGGAGAAAAGCGTCGTCTATTTTTACTACAAGTTTTGATGGCTGCGCCTAATGTTTTAATCTTGGATGAACCGACTAACGATCTTGATGTGCAAACTCTTTCAGTATTGGAAGATTATCTCGAAAGTTTTAACGGTTGTGTGATTACGGTTTCCCACGATCGCTATTTTCTAGATCGTACTGTGGAGTTTATCATCGCGATCGAGCCTGGGGGGAATTTACGGTTATATCCTGGTAATTATTCTGTTTATTTAGATTCTAAGAAAGCGCAAGAAAAAGAAGTTAAGGGACAAGAAACTTCTGTTAAGAAACAGACGACTCCTGCGAAAAGTAAGAAAGCGACAACTGATAAGAAGTCTCGTCGTTTATCTAATTATGAAAGAAGGGAATATGAGAAGTTAGAATCTAAAATTGCGGAGATGGAAATGGAGAAGGAGGAGTTAGAAAAGAGTCTCTATCATAATCCGCCAACTGATTTTACTAAGGTGCAAGAGTTATCAGAAAAGTTATCTGTTTTGAATGAAGAGATTGATGTTGCGACAGAGAGATGGATGGAGTTGGCCGAGAGAGATAGTTAACAATATTGATACAAATAATTAACTTGAAAAAGTCTCAAATAGATAATAATTAAATTTAATTGCTGATAATTTCTATTCTCTAAAATTCACCAAAATCTGAAAGCCCTAAGGGATAAAAAATTATGGAAATTTAGGCTGATAGAAAAGTCTGAAGAGTAGCAGCGATTACTCCTAAATATGATGAATAAAACACTTTCTATTTAAGTGACGATAATATAATAAAGAGGAAAAAGAAATGCTACCCTGCGGATTTTCACTTGCAAAACTCTACCCGAAGGATCTTCACTAAGAACGCGCACCAAGAGATAGCAAAGTTTTATCTCTCTTCCAAAAGAAGACCTTCGGCTACGCCGATGGGATGAATTTTGGTCATCCATAAAATCATAACACGAAATCTGGTATAATTACATTAGTAAATATCGGCTTTCAGATGATATCTTTCAC
>JASJDR010000188.1 GCA_030065615.1 Xenococcus sp. MO_188.B8
TGAGTTCGTTCCTTTCAAGAATATTGCTCTCTCTATTCTCTCAACTTCTTTCTCAGCATACACTTGAGCTGTTTTATTTCTTTGACTATCTTGGATTTAAGCGAACCGTGAGTTCTGATTCAGTTCAACGATTGTGGGATCAGGGGTTTCAAAACGAAGTCGAAAAAAGGATCGCAGGGGGCAAGCCCTTAATTATCACAGGTTACAGCAAGGGAGCAGCTCTGGCACCGATTGCGGCAGCATTTCTCAAAGAAAAGAAAAATATAGAGGCTGATAGCATGAATATCTACATATTTGAGCCGCCACGTCCAGGAAATGCCAAATTTGCTAAATATTTCAATAACACCTTTCCTGGAACAGTGCGATACGAATACCAAGATGATATTGTTCCTCACGTACCGCCTATTGAAACCGTATCGGATCTGTTGGCTGAAATCCCATTCCTCGGCAACATTCTTGACAAGTTCGTCGATATTGATGAATGGAATTACAAATCTGTTGGTAAACTAAAATTTGTCAACTGGAAAAACAAAATTGTGGACAGCTCACCATTCCTATCATGGTATCGGTATTCACATCTTGTTGAGCTAATTATAAATGGTGAATCTGAAGAGATGTTCCTCGATCATCTCCCTCAAGAACGCCTTTACCCAGTACTCTGTGGCAAGCCATGGCCAAAAGAGACAAAACTAACATTCTAAGCTGCAATAAGCTATTTCGCATTTAACTTTCCTATTATGCTGCATGGGAGCAGGGAGCAGGGGAGAAAGCAGAAAATGCTCCCTACGATGCCATTATTGTGACTGCGGTACCAGAGAAGATCTCTCAAGCTTTAATCGACCAGCTAGCAACTAACGGTAAGATGGTGATTCCTGTCGGTGGTGGTTGGCATCAGAACATAGTTGTACTAACTAAAACAGAGGATCGGATAATTAAAGAAAAAACCATTCCAGTTCGTTTTGTACCGATGAGAAGAAAGTTACTTAAGTGATAAACTAACAATACAATTTGCAAAAAGCTTGAAGGAGAATTTAGATATAGACGATGAAATTTTAAGCAGCTTACAGTTAATTGTAAAGCTATTTTAAAGAATAGTTTTAATTATGGTAGCTAATGAAAAAGTTCTGAAAATTATCAGAGAGGCTAAAGAAAAAAAATCAACTCAATTAGATTTAAGGAATCAAAATTTAACCGAAATTCCTGAAGAAGTTTTTGAATTAATTAATTTAACCCAGCTAAATTTAAGTTATAACCAACTAACAACTGTCCCAGAGTCTTTTACTAATCTCTCTAATTTATCTGCGATTAATTTAAGCTATAACCAAATCAAAACATTACCAAAGTCAATTCACAAGCTATCCAATTTAACTGCGCTCAATTTAAATCATAATCAACTGATAAATCTTCCTGAATCCATTAGCAAGCTCTCTAATTTGAACGAGCTATATTTAACAAATAATCGGCTAATAACCCTCCCAGAATCTCTTGGCAAGCTTTCTAATTTAGCTTTACTATTCTTAACAAGTAACCAACTTACAACTATTCCAGAATCTCTTAGTAAGCTCTCTAGTTCAACTTTGCTATATCTACGTGGCAATCCTTTGGATACCCCTCCTTTAGAAATTGCTATTAGAGGAATTGGAGCAATTAGAGAATATTTTCGACAACTTATAGAAGAGGGAGAAGATTATTTTTATGAAGCTAAATTATTAATTGTCGGAGAAGGAGGAGCAGGAAAAACTACTCTCACCAAAAAGATAGAAAATCCAGATTATCCTGTCCCTAACTTGGAAAAATCTACCAAAGGCATTGACATTGTTGAATGGCATTTCTCTACTGAAACTGGACAAGATTTCCGCACTAATATTTGGGATTTCGGTGGACAAGAAATTTATAATGCTACTCACAAATTTTTTCTTACTAAGCGATCTCTCTATATTCTTGTTGCCGACGAACGTAAAGAAAACACTCTGTTCGATTATTGGTTAAATATAATTGAACTTCTAAGTGATAACAGCCCGCTTTTAATTATTAAAAATGAAAGAGATGATCGCAAACGAGAAATTAACATTACAGAATTAAAAGGAAGATTTGGCAATATTAAAGATGACTTTGCTACTAACCTTGCCACTAATAGAGGATTAGCTGATATCCTCAACGCAATAAAATATCATATTACTTGCCTTCCCCATATAGGAAGTGCTTTACCAAAAACTTGGACCACAGTTAGAAGCATCTTAGAAAGATATCCTCGCTTAGAAGAAAATCCTCGCAACTACATTTTTTTACAAGAATATTTAGATATCTGTGAACAAAATGGCTTTAAGAAATTAGAAGATAAGCTACAGCTAAGCCAATTTTTACACGATATTGGAGTCATTCTTCACTTTCAAGATGACAAACGCTCACTTCTATACAAAACTGTCATTCTTAAACCAGAATGGGGAACTGATGCAGTTTATAAAGTTTTAGATAGCAAAACAGTGGTTAATAACTTTGGAACATTTACAAATACTGACTTAGACGAGATCTGGGAATCAGAAAAATATACGAATATGCAGGGAGAACTCTTAGAGCTAATGATGAAATTTAGGCTCTGCTACAAACTTCCTGAAACTGATAATACCTATATTGCACCCCAGCTCTTAAAAGATGAGCAACCTGATTATAAATGGGATGAAACTAACAACTTAATCCTTCGCTATACATATGACTTTATGCCCAGGGGAATTCTATCCCAGTTTATTGTGATCATGCATCGCTACATCGAGCAACAGCGATACGTCTGGAAAAGTGGATTAATCTTAAAAAAAGGAGGATCTAGAGCAGAAATTATTGAAAGCTATGATCGAAGAGAAATCAAAATAAGACTTTCCGGAACCAACCAACGAGACTTTTTAGGAAATATTACTTGGGAACTAGACAGAATTCACGACAGTTACAATCGCCTAAAAGTTCAAAAGCTCATACCCTGTAACTGTAAAACATGCAAAAATCAGCAAAATCCTCACTTTTATTCATATGAAGTATTACAAAGAGCGAGGGGACAAAGGCAAAGCATGATTCAATGCCAAAAGAGCTTTGATATGGTTAATGTAATAAGCTTGATTGATGAAGTTTTTAAGAGTAATGGAGAAGCAACAAGCATGATCAGAAACAAAATCTTTATCAGTTACAGTCATCAGGATAGTGATTGGCTCAAGCGACTCCAAGTTTATCTCAAGCCTTTAGAGAAGAAAGGTTTAGTAGATCGCTGGGATGATACCAGAATTAAAGCAGGAATGAAATGGCGAGATGAAATTCACAAAGCTCTTGACTCTGCTCAAATTGCTATTCTCTTAGTTAGTTCTAACTTTCTGGCATCTGATTTTATTGATGATGTTGAACTTCCCCAATTACTCAAAGCAGCCGAATCAGAAGGAGCATTAATCCTCTCAGTGATTCTCAACCCCTGCAAAGGAATCTTTTCCTTCTCAGATCTACAACAATTCCAAACTGTTAATCCTCCCAGTCAACCTTTAAGTAGCATGGACAAAAACGGACAAGATGAAATCTTCAACAAACTCATAGAAAGAATCGTCGAAGTCTCCAGTACAGATTCTTAATACTAAATCCTCAGATCAATTAGTGGCATATGTAGCCAAAATGCTAGAAGAAGGAAATGTCATCTTGGGACTTTCTTCTAGTAAATAATCCAGAAAAGTTTTAGTAATATTCGAAAGCTTTTTACCTGCAAGATAAGACACATACCAGCGTCTTTCAATCGGAAAAGATTCCACATCTAAAATAGTTAATTGCCCAAATTTGCCTTCAGAAATCAAGCAATGTTCTGATAATACAGAAATTCCTAATCCACCTGCGATCGCTTGTTTGATGGCTTCATTACTACCTAATTCTAAACGTACTTTGACCGAAATATTATATTTGTTAAATAACTTCTGGACAGCTTCTCTAGTACCTGAACCTTCTTCCCTCATAATAAAAGGTTCACCATCAAGACAATTGATTGGAATCTTGGCTTTTCCTGCTAAATTATGATTCTTATTGGCAACTACAATTAAGGGATTATCTAAAAAAGACTGACTATGTAAATCAATTTCTTGAGGAGGATTACTAACAATATATAAGTCATCTTCATTGTTTAGCATCCTTTGTTGAATCGTTTGATGGTTAGTGACTTTTAAAGCCACATCAATCCCTGGATACTTCTGACAAAAAGATCCTAATAAACGAGGAACAAAATATTTAGCAGTGGTAATTACCGCTAGCCTTAATTGCCCTTGTTTCATCCCTTTTAAATCGGCAACTGTCATCTGGAAATTATTTAATCTCTCGAAAATATCCTGACAAGTAGACAATAATTCTTTGCCTGCATCAGTAAGATAAAGACTTTTGCCAATTTGTTCAAACAAAGGCAACCCTACAGCTTTGGTAAGTTGCTTAACCTGACTAGAAACAGTTGGTTGAGTTATCGATAGTTCCTCTGCAGCACGAGTAAAACTACCGTGACGAGCAACAGTTTCAAATACTTTAAGTTGGTGTAGAGTTGCGGGGATCAAAAGTTATTTCTCCTTAGATAGCTCTGACTCTAGAGACTCGTTATTGCTTATTACTTATGAATCATACATTAAAATCAATACATAAGTCTATATCCATAAATTTATTTTTATGTATTAAAGTTACAATCTCGGTAAAGATCTGTTGTGTAAACCTTGCAGTATCTAGTTTTTGGGCCGATTATGATATTAAGATAATTTCCAGAAAACTCATACCTAGTCAATGCTTCTATAGAGTTACAGACTATTAAGTTCCTAGGCAAAATTGTTGAGAAATTTTTTGGCTCCCTCATAACTTAAAGGAAGTAAATATAAAGTAATGATATCAGGCGATCGCGAAGATGGAAACTAATGGCGGATTCGCTTAATATCAGATTAAGTAGCGGAAGATCTTTGACCGCGGAATGCGGTCAGCGCAGGCTCCGTCTTCTCTTGGTGAGGGGCGCACAAGCTAGTCCTAAAGGATACCGCTCTGCATATCCTTTAGGGCGTCTCTTGGTCAGCATTCCCAAGCCAGTGTCCGTTGCGGTGGTTCCGACCGCGAACGGCGACGCGGGGTCTAACCTCTGCTTACCTGAACCAGAATTTTATGATTACTGAATCGACGCTCTGGAGGTTAAAATCCTCTGGCTATCTGCCTTCTGTATTACTTAGGTTTCAACTATGGCTAACTGATCGTAAGTATAGGTTACGTTATCAGCAAATTTAAATTGTTCGAATCCTGTTGTATGGAGAGTAATATCATCGAGATTAAAACTAACATAACTATGAGTACCAAAACTGATATTAAAGTCCTCTTTGTTGTAAGAATCAAGGCTGAGTGTATCGAAATCTTCTCCGCCATGAACTGTAGCTTTACCGAAACCACTAACGAAATCGTTGCCTCTACCAGCATCGATACTCACATAGCCGCCCAATGTTCCTGCTATCAAAGAATCGTTGCCACCCCCCAGGTCGACGGTGCCGCCAAGGATTCCGTAAGACTCCGCTCCCTTAGCTTGAGCAGTAATGGTATCGTCTCCTTTTCCCGTCAGAAGACTGCCATCTCTATTATCAATGGCGATCGCTAGATCGGTAGCTTCCACAATGGCATTAATCGTATCTTTTCTTCCTCCAGTCTGGATCTTGCCCCCTCGATTATCAATTGCCACTGCAATATTGGTAGCATGAGCTGTAGCATCAATCGTATCTGCTCCTGCTCCAGTAAAGATCATGCCACATTGATTATCAATCGCGATCGCTAGTTCAGAAGCTTCCGCCGTGGCTTTAATCTGATCCCCCCCTTTTCCAGTCCGGATCATGCCACCTTTGTTATCAATTGCCACAGCTATATTGCTATCTTGAGCTACCGCATCAATCGTATCTGCTCCTGATCCAGTCTGGATCTTGCCACTTTGATTATCAATCGCCAGCGCCAGCGCAGAAGCTTTTGCGGTGGCATTAATATTGTCTTCTTCCGTTCCAGTGCGAATTTTGCCCCCTCGATTATCAATGGCAACCGCTATATTGGTAGCATGAGCCGTAGCATCAATCGTATCTGCTCCTCCTCCAGTCAGGATCTTGCTACCTTGATTATCAATCGCGATCGCTAGTTCAGAAGCTTCCGCCGTGGCTTTAATCTGATCTCCCCCCTTTCCAGTCCGGATCATGCCACCTTTGTTATCAATTGCCACTGCAGTATCAATAGCTTGAGCCGTAGTATGAATCGTATCTGCTCCTTCTCCAGTCAGGAGCCTGCTACCTTGATTATCAATCGCCAGCGCCAGTACAGCAGCTTTCGCCGTGGCATTAATCGTATCTTTATCCGTTCCAGTGAGAATTTTGCCCCCTCGATTATCAATGGCGATCGCTATATTGTTGGCTTCTGCAGTAGCATGAATGGTATCGATTCCTCTTCCAGTATGGAGCTTCCCACCTCGATTATCAATGGCAACAGCTATATCTGTAGCTACTGCAACCGCATCAGCTACAGCAATTGCTAGAGCTTGATTTTCTGGAGGTGCAGTAGCAAAAGTAGAACTAGAAGTACCGGAAAAAGTACTAGTACTAGAAGTTGCCTTGGCATTGATCGTGTCATCTCCCTTGCCAGTGTTAAGGCTACCGCTTCGATTGTTAATAGCTGTGGCGGAGAGCGTCGCAGTAGTAAAACTTGTAGCTATGGCGTTGGCAAAAGCCGCAAGATTGTCAGACATGGGGGCACCAGCGATCGCTTCAACAATCGCTGAGGCATCTGCGGTAGCTGTGGCAATAGCTGTAATAGAGCCGATTATTTCGCCATTCACCCTGTCATTACCTTGGTTGGTATTGATTTTACCGACAGAATTATCAATGCCATCGGCGACAACCTGAATATCGAGAGAGGCAAAAACTTCATTAATGACGCTAGTATCTATAGTCTCAGCAATAGCTATTACTTGAGATACGGTATCAGTAGTAGCAGAAATATTAGCTATAGCTTTACCGCTGACTAGATCAGCGCCTTGGTTGGTATTGATGATTCCTTTGTTATTAATACCTTGAGTACTAAGATTAATGTTGGCCATAAACTCGGTAGATCTAATAATCGAACCGAAATCTTCCGCTTCAAGATCGACTAAAAGTCCGAAACCAAAATCACTATTGAGATTAGAAATCCCAATTAACTTATCATTACCTCTTAAGGTACGGACATGGGACCATTGGGGATTGAAGATTGTGACCCCAGGATTAACTACATCAATAAGATTGGTGAAATGAACTTTACTTAAATTTAGTCCAGTCATTAATAGCTAATTTTTATATTTCAAAATTGTACTATGCCATATTACAACGTTTAAAAACCTTGTTTGATGAAGCTATAATGTTGAAATTGTAAAGTTATCGCTTTTGTGTAAAGTTATCACTTTTTAGGTAGTCCTAAAAAGGAAGAGATAAGGGAAGCAGGGGCGGCAGAAGAGGAAAAGCCTATTATCTCGTCAGAAAATTTCTCCATATCCGCTTATATTTCTATCTCTTGATAAATCTGGCATGGTTCAAATCAGGGTTACAAAACAAAAAGGGATTGGCGGCTTGAAATCTAAGAGCGTAATACAGGATCTTTAGAGAACAACAAGTATTCCTGAAACCCTGAGGAGGAGAATGGGTCAGAACTCATCAGTAGCAGCCAGTTTAAAGCCAGAGCAAAGAAAACAACTATTTATTGAAATACAATCTTCTTCTCAAAAAATAACAGCGATCGCGCTAATAGCAACAAGTTTGCCCTGAATCTATTGAGGGCAAACATTCCAAGATTATTACACTGAAAAAAAGACTAAAACTCTGGGTTCGCTGGATCTGCTATTTCATTGAGCCGTCCTCTGTTATCTAGGGCTTGTTTTGCTTTTAACAGCACTTTTAAATAGGTTACTTGGCTCTTCCAAGCCGAACGGGGCAGCAAGGGTATTGGTGCTGATAAAGTTTTAGATGATTTTAAATCAGTTGTTTTCCTTTGCAGTTCAACAATTTGAGAATTTTCTGCCATGATTTATCTTCCTCTCAGCGAGTAAGAAACTTCGAGTTCATCTTGCCAATTATCCGACCACTGGATGTTGTCAGCATGGAAGTGTAGGGGGTCGTTTTCTGGTAAGGGAGCATCTATCGGCTCTACTCTTAGCTCAAATTCACCATTGTCAAAGGGAAGCCCTTGGGCCTTAACTTTAGGAACTACCCGTTCTCTCAAGCCTCTCTCTGCATGAACCAGAGCGCGATGATGGCAGTAAGGATTATTGCCTCTGCGATCAAAGAAAACATGAGCTGTCCAACTGCAACCTCCACGACACAGTTCAGCGAATTCGCAGGTTTTACAGAAGCCCCACAGGTGTTTTGTCCCCTCTGGGGTTCCTGCACCTATATTGAAACGCAGTTGTTCTGCATTTTCAACTATATCTCTGAGGGAGCGATCTCTAATATTTCCCCCGGTATAGGCTGTTGTAGGTAGGGAGGGACAACCTTTGATCGCACCATCAGCTTCGATTCCCAAGGTAGAAAGTCCAGCACCGCAACCTTGCCAAAATGAGAATTCATGCTCGTTTCCCCGTCCCCTTAATAGTCGCTCATAAGGCCCATAGTAACCAATGTTATTTCCCGCCTGGACTTTAACACCCTCTTGGTAGGCGCGACGAACCACACGGGCGATCATGGGATAGATATCTAGTAATTCATAAGGTTGTAAAAGTATCTCAGCATTGTCGGCAGCGTTACCCATGGGCACGGTGAGTTGAATCTGCCAAGCACGAGCCCCAGCATCGCGGATAGATTCATAAATTTGGGGGAACTCCGGTGCTGAGAGACGATTAATTTGAGTATTGCAGCCAAAGTAGATCCCGACTTCTCGTAAATGGCTCATGGTTTTAAAAGCATATTTCCAAGAACCTTTCCTGCCTCGCAAGCGATCGTGGGTTGACTCTAAGCCATCGATAGAAACAGAAACAGTGCGAATTCCTGCTGCTTTCATTTTTCCTGCAGTTTCCAGGGAGATGCCATAGCCACCAGTGGTCATACCGCAAACCATCCCCGCTTGGGTAATGGCTTGGGCAATTTCTAACCAGTCTGGACGCATAAATGCTTCACCCCCAATGAGGGTAACTTCTTTAATGCCAACTTCTGCCATTTGTTGAACTAGATCTAGAGCTTCTTTTGTAGATAGTTCTTGAGTACGGGCATTACCAGCTCTAGAACCACAGTGACTACAGGCTAGATTACATTTTAGGGTTATTTCCCAAACTGCGTAACTTGTACGACTATATGACATGGCTTACTCTCAATTTTTGTTTTAAAGTTATGGCCAGAGAATAATAGATTAGAATATGAACATTTAATGTGGGAGTAAAAGTTATTTACTTTTACAAAGTTAATAGGTTCTCTTCTTTAATTCGACTGCCGCAAACGATAGCGAAGTATGTTTGATTGCACAAGATAAGAAGCACTTTAGTACTTATTACAAATTATTCAAATCTCTGACACAACTACTCCATACATCGCTTGCACTGGCGGACCTATTATTACTCCATACAGAGGCTGTGGGTAAATGTCTATTGGTTTGTCAATTGGTTCGTCAATTGGTTGTGGTCTTGGAAAAGGTTTTGAATAGGGAGGATATGTAGGGTAAGGATATTCTTTAGGCGGCCAATTATATCTCAATCCCCCAATAGCACCTACTAACTCCTCTTCACTAAGTTCTTCGAAATGACCTAATTCTTTTAATTCTAAGATTTGGATGGTGGCAATTTCAAACTCTTCTTGAGAAAAGTTAAAGCCCCCATCGACCATCAGTCTTTTGACTTCTTCGACTTTCTCGCTCATTAGTTGATGACGGAAAGATTTGTCTTTAACTAATCTTATAAGAAAGTTTTTCACCTTATCTAAAATCTCTGCGGACATGGGATTAATCCTCCTAACTTATATCTTTAAAAGAACTAAAAATGAATTTTGCCTATGTGCTAGAACTATCACTAGCAGTTATGTTTACAGAAACTCTAAGCTGTGATTTTAAGTTGCTTCTGCCTCCCTAAACTTCTGCTGAGTTTTATACATCTCTTCCCATTTGAGAAAATTTTTTCCTTGACAAACTACTAGGCACGAGTGAGAGTTGTTTTCTCTTTACTGCTTTGGATTTCTTGCTTAATTTGTTCTTGTAACAGTAATTCCAAATTAGATTGAGCCTCTGCTAAGTCTGGGTTCATAGAGATGGACTGCTGATAATAAGCAACCGCAGTCTTTAAATCTCCTGTCTGCCTAGACCGAGAGCCTAAATCATTGTTCAGTGCTGCGTAATGAGCTTGTTTTTCTGGGGAGAGCCTGCCTAGAGCATGAAGTGCATTGGCTCTGTTAACCTCCGCTTCAATACAACCAGGATGTAGCTCTAGTGCTTTTTGATAGCAGGTGATCGCTTCTTCCCACTTGCCTTGGATTTGCAGAATGTAGCCCAGGTTATTATGAACCGCTGCCGACTTTGGTTCTAGAGATAAGACTTGATTATAGGTTTCTACCGCTTTCGATAATTGACCTTGAGTTTGATATAAATTTCCTAAGCTAAATAAAGCCTTAAGAGAATTGGGTTGAACCTGAAGCAGTTTACTCAAGAGATTTTCGGCAGTTTGGTATTCACCTTTTTGCCTCATCAATATCCCCAGACCATAGAGCGCTTCTGGATGATTTGACTCAACTTCGAGAATCTGACGGTATCCTTGCTCAGCTTTAATTAGTCGGTTTGCTCTATGATGGCGGATAGCAAGTTGAAGCGCTAAAGGGAGAATCTGCTTAACATCTTGTTGTCTATTTTGGTAATTTTTGTCTTTGACTACAATATGCTGAATATGACGCTCTTTAGTTCCAAAAGAATACTTGTATTCCTCGTTCCCCCTTAAAAAGTCGTAAACTTTATATCCATTTTCAATAGCGTATCGAATCGCGTCAGAATGGAGTATCAGTCCTGGTGGAGGATTATTATGAGTTTGATCGCGTCCTGTAATTACAAACAGCATGGATTTTTGCTGAACATCAACAAAGTTCGCAATTGCTCCTAATGGTCTATCTCCCTGCCATAAAACCGGAAGATACAGACAATTATTTTTAAAACAATGGTGTAAAATAAGACGATAATAATCTATTATTACGTCATAATTATCCCCTTTGTGTTTTCTCCATCTAGTCGTCCAGAAACCAAGTAATATCTCAATATGAGACTTCAAGTTGTTTGCATCAACATGAGTAATATGAAATTCGTCAGAAGTTTCAATTTTTCTTAAAAAACGTCTGATTTTTTGACGAGTATTGGAGCTGACGTAGTTTTGCAGATAGTTTTCCCAATTATTCGGTAATGAAACATAAGGGGCAATATAGTTATCAGGATCGTCTTCGTTCTTACTTTGAATGCGAAGTTGACTGAGTTCAAAACTATCTCCAGGAAAACTCCTCAAAAAGAGAGACATTCGTGTATCATATTCTAGAATGCTTTTAACATCGAAACTAGACCATACTAATTTTTGCTGGATGTGAGTAGCAAAAGCATTAATTACCTCTACCTCATAACCCGGCAGACAAATAAATCCTGTATAATCTGCCATACTATTTCCTGCCATGCAGATTTCGGTTTCAAAGCCGCCTCCATCATGGTGCATTAATCTCATTTTCAGAGGAAAAAAGGCAACATAAGATGAATCGCCGCTATCTGGTTTGGCCGCTAATATGAACCAAGACTCATGTACCATTGGTAACCATCCAGATAGCCAAACCCAGGATAAAAAGAAATGAGCCTGAGGATCGGCTGTGTATACTGAATCCCAATTGCCTCTAATTTTCTTAAACGTTTCAAAACTGTCAATTTTGACAATTTTCATATCATTATTTACCTCATTTTGTTCTTATTAATATGACAATAATGCTTGCCAAACAATAACCCGTAAACAACTTTTTTTGGGCAATTAATTTTAATGTCTTCTAGAAATAAGATTAAGCCAAAGATAAGGCTATCCCAAGTTGCCTAACTTTCAAAATACAGATGGGGAAACAAGTAGTCTTTAATAAGAATAAGATGCTCAAAATAAGAAGTACCTAAGCATAATTAATTACCCAATCAGATTTTTTGTAATTCTTATGGAATAAGAATTCTTCTTTTGAAAATGTGTAATTAATTTTGTGTGACTACTTACGACGTAGATAATAATTTAGACTTAGCCAACGTCTAGCCCATAATAATGTGAACTGTGATTACTCCAGGATGAAGATGTGTAGGATCCAGTTTGAGCGTAGGCGCTAGCTGTTGCTTCAGCACTGCTATATTCTAAGTAACCCCAGTTATATTCAGCAGTCTCACTTTCAGTATAAGTACTAGTATTTTCCCCATAGGCTATAGCCCCTGCCTCAGCAATACTATAGTCAGCAGTCGCCTCTGAGGAAGAATATGAAGCAGTGTGAACGTAGCCACCTAAAATATTACTTTTTCCGACATGTTCTAGATAATTTAAGTCAGAAAGGACAAGGCAATTTTTCATTAATTATCTCCACAAGTTAATGTCTAATGTCAAAGCCTCATAACTCAATACGACAATATTCACTCAGGAAATTATTCTGATATTAATTATAAATTCCTCTTATAGCGGTTCTCAGTTTAATGAAGTACAAATCTAAACTTAGTCAAACTCGCTGAAATCTTTAGAGCCTAGAGCCTAGAGCCTAGAGCCCAGAGCCTAATCTTGACAAGATGTACCTCACTAATAAGAGAAAGGCTATATTTCATCAGATTCCGAGATTCCTCCAAAATCACTATTTTGAAATTTTCAAGGGAATAACAAGGGTTTCAGGAATCAATCAATACCAGACGCATATTTAGAGGCCATTAGTTGTTGATTTACTAAAGGCATAAACCCCTAAACCATCATTTATGTGACCAGCTCCGCTGAGAACGGTGGTATTACCGTTTACATTCTGAGCTTTAATTGCTACATGCTCATTATTTGGCGATGTATATGTTTCAACCGTCCAAGGGTCCTCTTGTGTTGGTGCTTCCAAAAGTTTTCTTTCTAATCCATACTGTTTAGTAAACCATTTTAATAAATCATTAGAGGAGGATGATCCACCTTGAAGTTTATTATCACTCACTACTTCACAAAAGCTTAATTCGTAAATTTTTAATCTACTCATAATATGACTCCTTCGATAATTTAAAGATAAACTACAAGTAAGTTGTAAGTTGGACGCTATTTTCGTTGTAAATCCTTAATACAATCAGAGCAAAATGTTCAAAATAAGTGCGATTTAACCGATAAGATTACCACTTTATCGGCTCTTGCCTCCTTAAGCAAGAAACTCAATTTTTTTCAGATTTTTTCAGATCTTGATTGTGTGTTATAATTAGAAAAAATCTGTAAACTAAAGTTTGAACACCAGCTTCAGCAATAGTAAAATTAGCTTTAAGCTCTACTTTTTAATTAAAACCATAGTATTTTTTAAGAGCTTATCCAAGTAGATATTGCTGTCATTCTTACCTAAATTAAATCCATCTACAACATTAATTTCGGTAAAATGTAAGTAGTCAAGATAAACGACAATAATTGTTTTTTCTCGTTGATTTATTCTTTTATAAGGTCACTTTAAGTGACCTTTTTTATTTACAAGCTGACTAAATATTAGTCAACAGCAGCAATGGATACGCTAGTAGATTGGTAGGGAGTGGCAATGGCAAAGGTCTGAGTCAGAGAATTGTAACCATATGCATCAGCTTCTGCAGTAGCTAAATTACCTTTAAGATCTACTTTTGAATCAACATCTTTATAGATGTTTAAGTATTCATTGAAGTAGATATTGCTGTAGTCATGACCTAGGTTAAAACCACCTTCAACATTAGCTTCGGCAGACTCTAAGTAGTTTAGATCAGAAATAATCATTATTGTTTTCCTCTTGAATTTATTCTTTTTGTCGACAACCTTACCTTGGTTGTTACTAATAACTATAAACAGAAACAAAATTTGATGGTTGCCAATTTGGCATAAATTATATTTTTTTCTTGAACAACTTAAATTTTTTCTAATCCTAATTTCTCCAATCTATTTATTTACAAGGGAAATGATTATTTGGTATCCGTACAAAAAATTACTTATAGTCTACTTATTGCCTATTTAATTATGGGATAGGATTTATTTGAAAAGTAAAATATAATTTAACTGTAAGAATTAATGTTGCCAAAATGGCAATTTTTTTTTTTAAGATATATTAATAAATTTTGATGTTTAATTCTTAAAATATTGCGCATCAATATTTGCCAATTTGGCAATATTTGTTTAAGATCATCATGATAGAATACCTTAACATTAGCTAAGACCTTAGTTCTAGATTCAGAATTACTTGATTTTAGATTATCTTATAGGTAATAGCTTTTTCCGGCTATCTTAAATATAGTAACCAGTTGTGGATTCGCGTCACTTCTATTAAATACTCCCCCTAGCTCTGAGAACTGCGGGATTAACGCTTTCGTAATTTACTTCAAGCTTACGCCTGAGTTGATTTTGAGCCGTTTTAAAGATATAATTGCCTGACCACAATTCACATTGGGCGGACACAACAAATCAATAATAGCTTCAAAAAATTAAATTTTAATGATAAATCAGATGGAAGTAATTGATTATCACGGTCTAGAAATCAAGACAGCAGAAATTGTTGAGTTTCTCAAACAACAGATGAGTCTCAAAGAAGTCTGTCATCGAATTGTCTGTGAAAGAATAATCGAACAAGCTGCTACTTCGAGAAGCGTTGTTGTTACTCCCGAAGAAATTCAAACTGAGACAGAAGAAATTCGTCATGCCAGGCGATTGGAAAAAGCGTCTGACACATTAGCTTGGCTCAAAGAAGAAATGATCACCGTAGATGAGTGGGAAATAGCGATTAAAAAGCGCCTGGTTTCTCAGAAATTAGCTCAGCAATTATTTGAGCAGGAAGCTGAACCTTACTTTAATCAAAATCGGTTGGATTTTGAGCAGTTGATTGTTTATCAGATTATTGTTCCTTATCAAAGACTTGCTCAAGAAATCTTCTATCAAATTGAAGAAGAAGAAATATGTTTTTATGAAGCGGCCCATCTTTATAACCTTAACGAACAACATCGGTATGTTTGTGGTTATCAAGGGAAGATAAATCGTTGGAGTTTTGAGCCAAATGTCGCTGCAATTCTCTTTCGCGATCCACTACCCCTAGGAGAACTGCTTGGTCCAATTCAAACTGAGCAGGGGTATCATTTGTTTAAAGTTGAAGAGTATATTAAGGCGGAATTAACTCTTGAAAGAAAACAGGAAATTATTGATAAGCTGTTTAAGCAGTGGCTAAGCAATGAATTTAATTATGCGCTTCATAGTTAATCAAAGATTGGCTCTTGGAAAAGCTCTTAGTTATTGCCTATTAGCTAAGAGCTTTTTCGTTTTTCAAAAAGAAACTAGAATTCAAGGAGCTAGAGTGGACTGACCCGGCGTCAGCTATAAATGTAATCCTAATTTTAATAAACAATACGACAAATAATAATTAATAATAAATAATATAGGGGTTTAATAATGTAAATGTAGGGGTTTGGCATTGCCAAACCCCTACCTAAATTCTATGTGCTGTAAAGATTATTTAATTTGTTATAACTCACGGTTCGCTCATTTAGAAAATCATTAGGGAAATAAAGACGGTAGAATCAAGTGAAGATAAGGATTTGAGCAATTAAGGTCAGTCAGGAACTAGCTGAGGAACTATGTAAATAG
>JASJDR010000189.1 GCA_030065615.1 Xenococcus sp. MO_188.B8
CCAGTCTTAGCAACAAAATCTGTTACTGAATCGGCGTTACCATCTACAGTTTTGTAGTTTACTGTAATAGTCTTGTCGCTAGCTGCTGATAATTGGACAGTAAAAATTGCATTGCTCTTGCCAATATTACCTTCTACAACGGAGGTCGTATCAATCGACAATGTGGGCAAAGATGGTGTGGTGGGATCGTTTGGATTACTGGAATTATTTAAAACAGTACTAGCATCAGGCAATCCTTGAAAATTACTAGCGGTTAACTCAGACTTAGAAACACCTTGTAGAGTAATAGTCTGGTTGTTTACTTCCTTTAAATTGATAATAGCATTACCCTGGCGATCATCATAGATACTAACTTGCTTAGAATCAGGCAACCAAAATTTCTTTAAATCAATAATATCTTCTCTAGCATTGAAATTTTTAATTACACTATTATTTCCCCAATTCCAAGTAAAGCCAAATACATCTTGTACGCCATCAGTCCCGACTAAAGATTCTCCTGAAGTGGGAATAACTGGGTCTGGCGCAATCGGTTCTACTGGCTCTGTGGAAGTTGTGGGAGGCTCTATAGGTGGATTAGCAACATTTCCTCCTGTGATACTAGCAGGAACATCATACCCTGCATATTCATCGACATAACGCAGAATGGATGTGCCATATTCATCATAGGAGACACTTCCATTAAGTAATAAATTGGCTAAACCATAGGGACCTCTAAGATGCGCTCCTGCCAACATCCCAAAAGGTGTGAAAGTGACCGATTTTGCTGTGCCTCGGTCATTAAAAGTAATAGTTTTACCAATAAAATCATCAACAGTTTTACCAGCATTACCTAAAGTTGTTTCAATAATCTTCCAATTGAATTCAAAAGCATCACGAATAGCTGCTTCTTGAATCTCAGGAGAATTACGAAAGTCTTCGATACTATTTACCCCAAAAGCTTGGGCTTTAGCTGTCCATGTACCTTGCCATAAATTGGTAGCTGCACCAGAATAAAAGAGATCGCTTATAAAAGCAGAATTATTCAGCGATTTTTCTCGCTAAAATAGCTCAAACATTATTTTATCGGTCGTTGTCGTTGTTCGTAAGTTGTAGGAACTTTGAATTTCAAGCTTGATAGCATCATTTATACCTATTCTATATCTCAAAGATAGGGTTGACTTCATATTATCTTGCACATCTTCACCATCTACCAGAACTTCAGGTAAATTGGTTTTAATTTTGAGTTGCAATTCATCATGCAAAATTCCAGGAACAGGAAATTTTAATTTAGCAGAGAGCTCTTCCAAATCTTCCTCAAAAGAATATGTAGTATTTGTTGCAAACTGGCTAGTTGCTAGTGAATTTAAGGATTTTGTTAGAGATCGTATGTCTTTAGAAGAATCATCGATTTCATTTCCTTGATTGATTCTCAAAGAATTTAAGTATGCTGAGTTCAGTGATAGTCTTATGGGGGAAGTAAATCTAGTTGCCTGCTCTAAAAAAACTTTCTTGTCTTCTGGGTCATTTTTGGACTGCTCTTGAAGCCAGTTGAGAGATTTTTTGAAACTAACAACTTGCCCAATCTCCAATTCTTGATCGCTGTTTTGGAGTTTTCCTGTTATTTTGACACTAAATCCACTTTTAGATAACAGTGTTAATTCAGATTTAATATCTTGAGAATTAAGCTCTAGTTTAGATTTAACAGAACCGATTTTAATATCGGTAGAAACCGAGTCAATCTGACCAAATTTTGACTCAATTTCTTTTAATTTGATACTCATCCCAGGATTAGGCGAGTTTTCCTCGAACAAGCTTTCTCGATTAAATTGGAGTGGTGCAACCAGTTTGATTGGACTTTGATTGGGGTTAATGGAAACTGAGTCAATCTGGCAGTTTGGTTCAATTTCGTTGAATTGGGCGCTCATCAAAGGATTAAGCAAATTCCCTTTGGACAATTTTTCTGGGTTGAAGGGGAGTGGCGCAACCAGATTGATTGGACTCTGTGTGGGTTTAATGGAAATTAAGTCAATCTGGTCAAATTTGTGCTCGTCGTTGAATTGGGCGTTCACCAAAGGATTAAGCAAATTCCCTTCGGATAAGGTTTCTGAGTTGAATTGGAGTTGATAAACAGGATTTATTTGACTTTGAGTCAAATAAACAGATAAATTCTGCTTTTCCCCAATGGCCATGGGAGGACCTAAATTTTCGGCTGAATACTGTGGTTGGATAACTTGAATCTCATTGACGAGAGGATATATAGATGGATTTGTTGCAAAAATAATCTCAAAACACATAAACTTTCATTGACCATATATTTTAAAGTAACTATTTGTAAAGAACTTATAGCGATCGCGCTTCCCAGCAACTACTTTTGACCACATCCTAGAGATAATGAAGAATCTGAATCATGACCAACGAGTCGCACAAAATTTGATCATTAATTTATTTTGCTGAAATCTTATTTCTCGCGATCGCTATGCTTCTGAATTCTGTATAAATAATCAATGTACTCAGCAGCGATCGCTCTGGGTGGACGCTCGCCCTTCAATATTCAGAGCTTGCAGTATCGGGGGATGGTCAGCTGAAGGATAGTGAATTACGCTAATCGATGGTGAATCCAGACTGATATTTTGGGAATCGACCGTGGTGGAATTCAGCAATTGAGCTAAAAAGTTTTTCAGCGTATCCTTTTGGGCAACAACCAGTCCGGTAATTAAACCCTCGGAATTATGATTCTTGTTTCCACCTCCAGATCTAGCGTAAATAGCTTGGTACCAAGCCAGCGGAAAATCTGCTCGCGAGACTTGTAGAGCTACCGTAGCTGGATGATATTGCACTATTTGGCTAGCAGTCTCGATGCAATTAGGAGATTCACTGCTAATGCTAAAGTCTATAGATTCTAAACTCAGAGATTGAGCTAGTTTCTCAGTTTGATGATTGCTAGTACCATCAGGTACTAGAAGTAAACGCAAGCCTTTTTTGCCCTCTTTAAGTTTGGGCAAAACTTCTCTTAAGTGAGTGGTGCAATTAAGCAACTCTAGCTGCGCTGGCTGAGTATGCGACAGAGGAAAGTTGAGAAGGTTAATGCCGCAGTTAGACTGTTGCAAAGAGTGGAAGCGGTTTGGTTTTATGCCAATGGCAGTGCCAATTAATGCCCGAATCGTACCACCGTGACTGACTATCAGAATAGTTTGACCGGCATGACGGGGCAAAACCTCTTGCCAAAATTGTTTAACTCTGTCGTAAAGCTCTAGCACGGGAAAGTATTGCTCTGAAGCCGGAGCAGCAACAGCAAGATTTCCTCGCACTGCTGGATATTTAAACCTAGGGCTAGCGATCGCAAATTGATGAGGACGCTCTTTCCACAACCGGTATTCATCGGCAAATTGTTCTCGCACGTAGGAGAAGGGCAAGCCCTCCCAATGGGACATACTAATTTCTTTGAGCTTATTATTTATGTGCAAGGGTATTAAAGAATCTGTCCCAATGCCGATCACTTTGAGGATTTGATGAGCTGTCTGTTGGGTTCGTTGCAGAGGACTGGTATATATGGCATCTATCTTCACTCCTTTGAGAGTAAGACCAGTTTGATAAGCTGAGCGAAGACCTTGCTCGGTTAAGACCGAATCATCGCTACTACCCTGGTATCTGCCTTGCTCGTTATAGGTACTGCGACCGTGACGCACCAAAATTACTCGTGTCCCAGAATTAGACTGATGCAGCTTTGAGATTATAGAAGTTTGTGTCATTGCTATTATTGCTTATAGTAGTTTGCAGTCGATATAGGTTGGCATAGCGATCTCCGAGTTGCATGAGTTCCCTATGGTTACCACGCTCAATGATCGTGCCTTTTTCGATATAAAGAATTAAGTCAGCTTTAACGGCAGCTCTTAAATCGTGAGTGATTAAAAAAGTAGTGCTGTTCTCGGTAAGTCTTTCCAGCGCTTCCCTAACAACCCGTTCGCTGTGATTATCTAAGCCAACGGTCGGTTCGTCGAGAATGACAATCGGGGCTTGGCGAACAGCAGCGCGAGCGATCGCAACTCTTTGCCTTTGTCCGCCAGAAAGGGTAGCTCCTCGCTCTCCAACTACGGTGTCGTAACCTTGGGGGAGCGCCATGATAAACTCATGGGCATTGGCAAGGCGAGCTGCTGCCTCAATTTCTGCCTCAGTTGCCCCCAAGCAACCGTAGGCGATGTTTTCGCGAATAGTGGTGGCAAAGAGGACGCTATCTTGTAAAACAATACTAATTTGTCGCCTTAAAGAGTCTAATTTATATTCGCGCAGGTCGTGTCCATCGATGAGAATTTGCCCTTCTAAGGGGTCGTAAAGGCGCAACAACAAACTTATCAGGGTGGATTTCCCCCCCCCAGAAGCACCGACTAGAGCCACGCGCTGACCTGATTGTACCTCAAAGCTAAGATTTCTTAGGATAAGTTTGCTTGTTTCGTAAGCGAAGGTGACGTTTTTAAAACGCACTGCGCCCTGAAAAGGAGGAGCGTCCGTGGCACCACGGGAATCACGAATTTCGGGTGTAATTTCGAGTAAATCAACGATCCGCTCCCCTGATGCTATGGCCTTAGCAATTTGCCCCATATATTTAGCAACTTGACGCATAGGCTTAAAAGCCAGTTTTAGATAGCTAACGAAGATTAGTAAATCTCCTGGGGTCAATACCCCTTGCATGACTAGTTGTACCCCCCGCCATAAAACCAGTGCTTTCATCAGCACCACTAAAACTTCGACCGTGCGCTCCAACCCTGCCCTTAGTTTTTGCACCTGAGCGCCTTTTTTGAGACTTTTTTTACTGTCACTGTGAAAATTTCTCTCCAGCATTTCCTCAAGTGAAAGCGCCTGCACAATTTTAATGGCGCTAATAGCTTCTGCCGCCGTGGCTGCCATTGACCCCTGCTGCTTACGGGAGGCGAAAGCCTCTTGGCGAATGCGCGTTGTTGTCTGCGTGCTGGAGATGATAAATAAGGGAAAGACAGCGATCGCAATCAGAGTAAGTTCCCAATTGAGCCAGAACATCACACCTATCATGCCTAGCATGGTTAGGATATTAGTCAGCAACTGCAAAACAGCCGACACAGTTACTTCATGTAGCTTCTCGATATCAGAGGTTACGCGGGTGACTAGGTCTCCATTTTTGGCTCGGTTGTGAAAGGCAAGGGATAAACGCTGGAGGTGAGAGTAGAGGTTACTGCGAATCTCGGTCATCACCTGGGAAGCAGCTAGTGCTATACCAACCGTACTGAAGTAGGAAGCAGCCCCCCGCAGACTGGCGATCGCTACCATTGCTATAGCCAAGATGGTCAGTAACCCCATAGGACTGAGCTTGTCAATTATGGGAATACCCATAGGGTTAACCTGAAACCCAGTGAAAATGATGCTGTCAAAGATGAACTTAAGCGGCCAAGGTTCCATTAACCGGAAGACGATCTCAGCTAGAAGCGCTAAAAATGAAAATATCAGTAGAAATCCCTGTTGGCGAATTTGCGGCCAGAATTTGCGTAGAATTCGCCACAGACTTGGTATGGTTTCCTGATGCTTTTGCGGATGACTGCTCACTTCTACACCTCTTCAAATAAAATTAGGTAGGTTATTTTTGTGGGATTTATCAGGCTCTTAGGGTTGTGAAGAAGTAGCACCAATGACTTGCTCCCCTATCATCTGCGATTGATTTTGAGCATAACGATGTGTAAGATAACGGTTCAGCAAGCGTTCTAGTGGTTTAAGGCGATTTTCTAGCCAAACATTGGTCTGTCCAAAGCTAAGATTACGAACAAAGGGTCTGAAAAATGCATGATAGCGACGATGTCCTAAGCGTTTATATCGCTTTTTAAAATATTTATCTTTATCGTTTAAATTCCACTTTTGGCGGAAGTATTTTAAGCTATCGAGTTCCCAGCGATCGCTCCAACGCAGGAAGAAAAAGGGCAGATCCGACCATTCTAGTTTTCCAGTTACGTAGGTGACTACAGAATCTGGCTCGCAATAGATCTTGCCACCTGCTTGGGTTACACTCAGGCAGAAATCGATATGTTCCCTGGTACTAAGTAGCCCTTCATCTAACATGTTGGTGCGCTCGAAAATGTCTCGGCGCACCAACATACAGTGAAATTCGGCAAACTCACACTGCCGTCTGTGTAATTGGTCGCTAACCTCTGCTACTGGGCGATTGACAAAATAATGCTTTTCATGAACTTTTCTTACTATTTTCTCGTCCCTGGTTTCCATAACGATGCGGGCTTCTCCCCCAGCTAGATGAACGGTCTGGTGGATGGGCTGACCGATACAAGTCAAGGGACATACTACAGAGGCATTAGTTTCTTGGGCGCAATCAACTAGATTCTTGAGCCAGCCTGGGGTAGTAACGATATCATTATCGACAAAGACAACATACTTACTATCAACATCAACGTACTTCAAACCAAGATTTCTGGCTTGATTGGGGGCAAGGTAGCGATCGCTGCGAACTAACTTAAAGCCTTTTTCGGCTACTTGTTCTTCCAGATATTGCTGCACCTTTTTTGGGGAGCCACCGTCTACATAGATTAGAGAAAAGGGGATTTGTGTATTTTGATATATACTCTCTAAAGATTGACGGGTGTAGCTAAAACGCTCTCTGGGAACAACGACAAGGGTAACTTTTGGGTTTATCATAATAGTTAACATCTCCTCTTTATCTCATGCAGATCATGAAAAAAACAATAAATTAAGCAGCTATATGAGCAGTAGATAGTATTTGTGAGTGAGGTACTTCTAATACCTGCTGATAAACTTGCTGCCAATTTTGTTTCTCCACTTCAGGAGCCAATTGCAGCAAAACCTTTTCTCTTGCAGCAGCACCCAACTGCTGGCGCAGCTCAGGAGCTACGATCAATTGCCGCAGCGTCGTTTCTAATTCTTCACTAGAATAGGGATTAACTAATAAACCATTAACACCATCTTCAATAATCTCTCCAATAGCATCGACATTAGTTCCTATCACTGCTCTTTCGGCTAACATAGCTTCGAGTAAAGCATTAGGACAACCATCATTTAAAGAAGGAATAGCAAAAATATTCATGTAAGGTAAATAAGCCAAAGCTTCTTCTCGGCCAATTTTTCCTGTAATTACAATTTTGTCTTCTAAGCCACTATTAGCTATTTCTTGTTCCCAGTATTCTCTTTCTTTAGCCACAAAATCTCCAACAAATAGGAGGGTGAACTCAGTTTTTAAATTCCGACAAGCATCGAGTAAATATTCAATCCCTTTTTTATCCCGAAAATTACCTACAGAACCAATAACTAGACCTTGTAAATTATTTGCTAAAGGCGGTGTTGGTAAACTAGAAAAATCTACAGGAGCAATAGAATTTAAAAAAGTAGAAGACTTATGAGTAATTACAGGAGTAAATAATCTGGCACGGTGCATTAAATCTTGACTTACAGAAGTAGTCCAAGAAGAATTTTCTAAAGTCCAAGCAATTTGTTTTTGCTGCCTACAATCAAAAATATGTTTGTGTAAATCTACCCCACGAACACTATTGATTACTGGTAGATTCTTCTCTTTAGCTAACATAGTGGTTAAAAAACCAGTCTCGTTAATAAAAAAAGCATGAACTACGTCAAATTGATATTTCTTATGAAGAGTAACTAACTGTCCATAAGTATCCATTAAATAATCTTGATTGCGAGCAACTGTAGAGCGGATAGCAGGATATAAACGATGGACAATAATGCCGTCTTGTTTGCTAGTTTCACAAACAGAACGACGAAACTGTCCTGCTTCAGCTAATTTTCTTTCCTTAGGGAATACAGAACGAAAAACTGCAACATGAACTTGATAACCTAAATCTTTTAAGAATAAGGAAATTCGCTTTGCAGATACTCCTACACCACCAATATCTGGGGGAAATTCAATAGTGGTTAAACAAATTTTTCTAGCTATTTTATTTGTCATTAGTTTTTTATCCTTGGTAATTATTCAGAAATAATTGAGAAATACTATAGTTTTATTTAAAATCCCACTGTTTAAATAGCAACTGCTGCTTGCTTCACTAACTGGCTTAAATAATTTGCTGTATTACTAACCCCGTTGAGATTTAAATTTAATTGAGTAGGTTGATAGTGTAGATAATTAATAATTTGTTGAGCAAACTTTTCTGGTTGTAAATCTTCGGGATGAATCATTTTTACTCTGCCAATACTGTCTAATTTTTTAACGCGAGTTTCTTGTTCCTTATCATTATTTCCTTGAAATGCCATCATCATTGCTTTGACACCAGTACTTAATATATTCATCGTGGTATTGTAACCAGACATTCCAATAGACAAATCCGCTTGTTGCATATAATGAATTAAATTAGGGGTGTAACGTTCTACAGTAATATTATTTAAATCTCTGGTTATGTTTTGCAGTTTTTGGAATACCGTGTCGGGACAAAATGGTCCAGTAAATACTTGAATCTGATGAGGAATTTTATTCTTTAATAGAGGTGCAGTTTTGGCAACGCATTGTAATAGATCGTGTCCAAATCTTCCACCACCAACACTAACTAAGATTAATGGTTGTCTTGATAAATAAGTTTGCTGAAATGCCTCTAATTTTGGGAATGGTTGAACGACATAACCCGTATAATGAACAGCACAATTTAAATCAGCAACACGAGAAAAGCTAAGATCGAGTTTAACAAAATTAGGATCGCCGTGAATTAAGAGCATATCAAAATATTTATTAATCAACCGACAAACTTTATCTTCATGACGCTGTTGATTCTGTTTGGTAACTACAATGTCTCTAACACTAGAAACAATTTTCGTTCCCATAGCTTTTGCCTTTTCCAGCAAAGGAATTAATTCAAAAGAAAAGCGTCTTCTACCAAAAGGAAATAACTCAATAATTAGAATATCTGGTTTAAAGTGATCGCAGATATTTAATAAGATTTCTTTTCTAATTGTTTCCACTTCTGCCATTGTCAGATTATCATCTACTGGTTTCAGTTCTTGAAACTCTGTATCAGTTTTTACCGCAGGAATATTAATAACTTCAATTCCTTGAGGGAACTCAAATTCTTCAATAACCTGTCCGCCATTAATAAAACAAATTTGGAAATCGGGAATTAATCCTCTTACTATTTCAATGCTGCGAATGAGATGACCCATTCCTAAGATATGTTGGCAGTAAAACATCACCTTTTTCATTTTGTCAACACCTCCAAATTTTTCTTAGATTCTAGCTTTAATTGTTCTTTTGAGTTAGATGTGGTTCCTAAAAATAAATCTTTGATTTGCTTGACATTTTTATCTAGAGAAAATTGCCGTAAAACTTTATTTCTGCTTGATTTTTTTATTTGTTGAACTAGCTGCGGTTGAGTTAATAGCTTTTCTAATTCTTGGGCTAAAGCTTTGGGGTCTTTTTCTGGTATAAGTAGGCCATTAACTTCGTGTTCAATTAGTTCTGAAATTCCTGAAATATCAGTAGAAACTACAGGAACTTCCATCGCCATTGCTTCAATTAGTACGGTAGGAATTCCGTCGCGATCGCCATCTTCTGTAATTTGGCAAGGAAGGGCAAACATATCGGCTTTGGCATACAATTGAATAATTTCATCCTGAACTAATTGACCAACTAAAGAAACAATATCGCCTATCTCTAAAGTCTCAATTAGCTGTTCGAGTTCCTCTTTCATCGGGCCATAACCAACAATTTTACAGCGAAATTGATAGCCTTTTTGCTTCAAGATTTGACAAGCTTGAAGAAGATAAGGAAACCCTTTCTTTTCGCAAAGTCTGCCAACGCTAAGCAGTAGGGGTAAATCTCGCTCTTTTTGCCTAATTATATTTGGTTGAAAGAAGTCTAAATCTAAACCGTTATATAACAAGTATATGGGAGTATCACTTGTAGATAGTTTGTGCAAATATTTTGAGTTATATTTACTGCAAGTTAGAACGAATTTTGCCTTTTTGATTTTCCTATCTAATACTTCTTTTTCTGATAAATAAATATCTTTGGCGTGAGCTGTAAAACTATAATTTATAAAGCCAAATCTTTCTATTATTTCTGCTGTGGCAGTAGGAACATTAGCGAAATGAGCGTGTAGATGAGCTATACCTAATTTTTTTAGTTGCCAAGCCAAATATCCAGCTTGCAAAAATTCATTAGGACGTTGGCGTTCTGGTCGGGAAAAATAAAATTTAAATGCATTTATATGGTATTGAGTATTATGTCTCAATAATTGCCAATTTGCTCCCAGGAGACTCCATAAAGTTTTCCAAGAAAAGTCAGGCAAAAGAGAAGGTATATAGGTTACTTCTGCTCGTACTTTTTCTACAGCCGGATGAAACTTATCGTCTTTAGATGGTTCTCGTAAAGAAAAGATGTGTATTGGGACTCCTTGCCTTTCTAATTCCAGAATTTCATTGAGAATAAAAGTTTCGGAAAGTCTGGGATATTTTTTGAGAAGATAACCTATTTTGGGTGATTTGTGATTCATAAAAACTGCATCAAATCTCTTGACACCTATAACTAATTAATGATTATTCGATAAATTGATAAGTTTTTTGATTTCTTTAACGCATACGCACATAAAATAAATCTCATGTTAAAATCTTTTTTGACAAAATGCTTTTTACGCTACGGCTTCCAAGTTGGGGGGTGTATTTTCTAAATTGGATTGAAACTTATTAGATTCTTCGCTCTTCAACAAGCCAGAAATGTATTTAGCAATCCGAGATAACCCATCAAGATCTACTATGCGTTCGATAGGATAAATTAGGTGGTTATTGTTGTTTAGCTGTTCCCAAACAGCTTGGATCATAATTTCTGGGTTTAGTTCGTCGGGATGAATTGCTTTTAATAAACCTAGACGTGCCATTGTTGATGCCCGAATCCACTGTTCTTGTACTGGTTGAGTGCGAGGAACTACCACCGCTTTTTTATTTAAAGAGAGAATTTCACATACAGTGTTGTAACCCGCCATAGAAACCACTACATCAGCAGCTGTTATGTAACTATTGAGATCGTCGCTAAATTCCATAAACTGTATGGAATTATTTTGACAAGCAATTTGGATAAATTCTTGTTGCTGGGATAAAGGCATTTCTGGACCAGAAATAATCAAGCTTTTGATTTTTGTAGCAGAATCAAGCTGTGCCAATCCCAAAAGATAATTCTTGACTAAATTGTAGCCGTCAGCACCTCCTCCAGGAGTTACCAAAACTAATTTTTCATCGGTCTCAATTTGTAATTCTTGACGAACAATATCGGGAGTTTTAGCTCCCGATTCTCTCCGTAGATAACCACAAAACTTTACTTTTTCAGATACATAATCTGGAAATTGATATTCTCTAGTTAGGTCAAATATGCTTTGCATCCCGACAACTAGAGCTTTATCGTAATATGACTTAATCCCTTCGTAGTATCTTTTTTGTTGCCACTCAGCGATTGTTTTTTCAGGACTGTCCAGGATATCCCTCAGCAATAACACGACCTTAGTCAAAGGGGAAAATACTTTTAGGTACTCTAAGGTGTCTGTTAATTCCCCTTGCAAAGCGTAGGGTTTCTTATCAACTAGAAGCAAATCTGGTTGGAAGTTTATTACTGCTGTTTTAATTAGAGATGAACGCATCTTAATAGCTTTATCAGTCTCTATTTTTAAATACTTTGACGATAGTTTGCCGGATTCACAACGTCCCAAACAAGGAAGTTTGAGGTAGTCGAGTCCTTGAGGCATCCGAAAGCTATGTACTACTGGCGAACCAGATACGAGCAGGATAGATAGTTCCGGTATAACCTTGAGCAAGTATTGGCAAATTGCCAACATCCGTCGAAGGTTACCTAAACCATAGGTATCGTGAGAATAAACCACTAATTTCATTACTGGGTGGGGTTGCGAGAGTCTTTGATAAGTATTTACTTAACTTTATATAAATTTACGTAAAGTATTTTTTATTACAATAAATCATACAAAAGTCACAAACTCGGAACAAATGATGTTACGACTTGGCAAAATTAAGATAATGATGAGGAAAACGGGTTTAGGTTTTGCGGTGCTACCCCGCGTTATGCGGAGCGGTATCCTTTAGGGCGGCGACAGACCCTAAAGGACTAGCTTCGCCGCGCAAGGGAACGCGCACCGTTGGGGGTTAGGGGTGAGGGAAATCATGAAAAAAAAGTAAATTTGGCTCTTTTAGATTTAATTGAAGCACAAATACATTTTTATCTCTTATATACTCTTTATTTATATTAAAGTCTAATTCTTTTTGCCCTATCACCTACCCCCTATCCCCTATCCCCAGTCTTGACTAATAAATAAATTGCCAAGTCGTGTAAATGAGAGATGGAGCCCATCCCCATTCGAGGACAAGTCCCACTAGGTTTCAAACTAGACGCGGTTTAATTACCTATTACTTATCCCCACAGCGATACTATTTCAGTTGTTTAGTAAATATAAAATCGCTCCTAGTAAACCAACTTCAGAATTTAAAACTATATGAAGAGGAATTCGCTCCATAAGTGGAGTCATCCGACCTTTATCTTGAAATGCAGTCAAAAAATCACCATTTTTCATCAAGGATAAATTTTTAGCGGCAATCCCTCCAGCAATATACATTCCTCCATAGGAAAGCAATTTTAATGCTATATTTCCCGCTTCTGCACCATAGGCTTCGATGAACATTGTCATGGTCTTTAAACATAAATTATCTCCATTAGTTGCACCTTGAGAAATAATTGCTGCGGGATCAATGGTTTTTTCTATTGCTTGTTCCCAAAGACGTATTTGCTCGCCAATATCAGAAGATTCGGCAGTAAAATTAGTATCTCTCAAAAATTGATAAATAGAAATAATACCTTGCCCAGAAACAACTCTTTCTACAGAAATATGGCTAGTATTTAGTTTGCTTCTTAAATATTTTAGTAAGTTAAATTCTAAATCATTACGAGGGGAAAAATCGCTATGTCCTCCTTCGGTAGCAAAAACTTGATAACTATCTTCTTGTGGTATTAAAAAACCTTGCCCCAAACCAGTTCCCGCACCAATAACTGCAATGGGTGCATTATTATTGATTTCTCCAACTTGTAACGTCTCTAACTCAGAATCTTTTAACCCCAAAACTCCATAACTATTAGCAGCAAAATCATTAATTAATCTAACTTTATCAATATTTAATTCTTGTTCTAATCTTTTCCCATCTAAATCCCAACTGAGATTAGTAAGTTGGGAACTATTATTAATAACTGGACCTGCGATCGCAAAACAAGCGGATTCTGGCTTTTCTTGATTACCTGTTCCTAAAAATTGTTCGACCGTTGGCACGAGATCGGGGAAACTAGCACTCACATATTTTTCTTCTTTAATAGTTTTAAAAGATTTCTCTTTGGTATCTGCTTCGACTAAGCGCAGAATTGTTTTTGTGCCCCCAATATCACCAGTGAGTAATAACATGAATTTTGCTAATTATTAATTGTGTACTAATTATTAAAATTACCATCGCGAACCTAAATACTTGAGAAATCAATTCAATCTATCAGACCTGCTTGCTGAAAAATCTGTTGTGGCGTTACTTTTAATTCTGGCAATAAATCGTCAGCGATAGCTATTGTTCCCTTAATTATTTTAGGAACAGTATCGGGATAAAAAATAGTAATACTTTTGGCATGAGTATCTATCAACCAGACTCTAGATACTCCTGCTTGCAAATAATCGATTGCTTTTTCTGCTAAATCTCCAAAACTTTGTCCTGGTGAAATAATTTCTATAGCTAATTCTGGGGCAACGGGACAAGCTTCGTCCAACATCCAATCTGCACTCAAACGATTGTAAGAAATATAGGTTAAATCAGGAACTGGAACCCAATCTACTTTACTTCTTTTGAGTTTAATTGCCCATTCAGGATAAATTCGTCCTTTCCCCTGACACCAACTTTGCAACAAAGTTATTAACGCAGCTTGGACAGCAGAATGAAAACTTTTAGGAGACATTTTGGGGATAGCTTGACCATCGACAAGTTCTAAAGGGCAATCTCTTTCGGGAAGCTCAAAGAATTCATTTAAAGTCAAGTAAGTGGTTGATATAGCCATGATAGTGAAATTAAAAACCTGAACCTGGTTGTTTGAGAAATTTAATCTCTTCAGGAGTACTTTCCCTTCCTAGTATCTGATTACGATGGGGAAATCGACCAAAATCTTGGATAATCTTAAGATGTCGTTCTGCGTATGCGATACTGCTCTGACTATCTGGATCATCCCCGAGAGTAGAAAATAGTTTAACTGAAGTATATTGATTTGCTATATTTTCACTATGTTCGTAGGGTAAATAGAGAAACCAACGTTGTACTGGTAGTAAGCCCCGATCATATCCTTTCGCGATCGCATATCGAGCCAATGCTAATGCTTGAGAGTCCGTGGCAAAAGCTTGAGGTTGTCCCCGATAGATATTTCGAGGAAATTGATCTAACACAATAATTAAAGCCAGACAGCTTAAAGCTTCTTCTTTCCAGTGGTCTAGTTGCGCTGATTTTGCTTGTAGATAAATAGGTTCGAAAATATCTTTAATTTGGCGATCGCGCTTTGGATCTTTGATAAACCAAAATTTTTGAGGCTTGCCATAATCAGCAGCTTCTTGATTCCCAAACCAGAACGTTAATATAGCTTCATAGTTCATTTTTTTTAATAAAACTTTAATTATTTGTTCGTTAACCCTATAAGGCTTTACAGATTGGGGGTAAATGTCTGTTTTAAAAAGTATAGGAAGCAATAACACTCATTTAAAGATAATTTTATGTTTGCTGCAATCTTGTTTTTTTTAAAACTTCTAGTAAAATTACACCACACTAATGTTTAACTACATACACAAAAACACTTATATTTCTCACACACTAAACTCTATCTCTTTTATGAGTAGCAAACTTAACTCAAAATATTCATAAACATACATCCATGTCGAAATTAGGAAGACGTAAATTTTTACAGTACGGGTCTACTGGATTAGCAGCAAGTCTATTTCTTAAAGGTTGTGCTGGTGGCGATACCTCGCAAACTAGTACTGATTCATCTGCAACTGCTACTAACAGTGTTGATAGTGGCGATACTATCAAAGTCGGGATTCTCCACTCCCTGAGCGGTACGATGGCAATTAGTGAAACCACTGTTGTTGATGCAGAAATGCTGGCAATTGAGGAAATAAATGCAGCTGGTGGCGTACTCGGAAAGCAAATCATCCCTGTCAAAGAAGATGGCGCTTCTGATTGGCCAACTTTTGCTGAAAAAGCTACTAAACTAATTGACAAAGACCAAGTAGTAACTGTTTTTGGTTGTTGGACATCTGCGAGTCGCAAAGCAGTTTTACCAGTATTTGAATCCAAAAAGCATATGTTATGGTATCCCGTCCAATATGAAGGACAGGAATGCTCCAACAATATTTTCTACAGTGGTGCTGCCCCTAATCAACAAATTGAACCTGCAGTAGATTGGTTACTTGAAAATAAAGGAAAAGAATTCTTCTTAGTTGGTTCCGATTATGTATTCCCTCGAACCGCGAATACCATTATCAAAGAACAGCTAAAAGCTAAAGGGGGTAAAACAGTTGGCGAAGATTATCTACCTTTAGGGAATACAGAAGTTACCCCGATTATTACGAAAATTAAGCAGGCTCTTCCTAATGGTGGGGTCATCTTTAATAGTCTTAATGGCGATAGCAATGTTGCTTTCTTCAAACAAATGCAGGGTGCGGGATTGACTGCGGATAAATATCCTGTAATGTCAGTCAGTATTGCAGAAGAAGAAGTAAGACAAATTGGTAAAGAGTATCTTAAAGGCCATTATGCTGCTTGGAATTATTTCATGACAGTGGAAAGTC